>CALVJU010000073.1 GCA_944332375.1 uncultured Bacilli bacterium | reverse complement strand
AAGTAATACTAGTTAATATTAGGCAAAATTAAAAGACTTATTTCCGCTTTTATATTCCAAAGCAGCAATAAGTCTTGTAAATTAAATGTTACTTCATAAACCTGCATTTAGTCTAAAAATTCACGAAAAGAGTTCCAATCGCATATCAATCTTGGAAAAACATATGATAAAACTAGAAAAAAAGAGTTTTTGACTATTTACAATCGAAAATTGGATTGTTATAATTAATTTATGGAGGCTTAATGTATGGATATTGATAAGATTTTAGATGAAACAGAAAATAAAATGAAACATTCCATTGAATCGATGGAAAAACGATTTACAAATGTCAGAGCAGGACGTGCGAATCCGGCAATTTTAAATAAAGTTGAAGTATTATATTATGGAGTTCCTACGCCATTAAATCAACTTGCTCAAATTTCTATTCCAGAGGCAAGACAGCTATCAATTAAACCATTTGATAAATCTTGTTTAGGAGCGATTGAAAAGGGGATTTATGAGGCAAATATCGGATTGACTCCAAATAATAATGGAGAGACGATTATTTTAAATATTCCACCGCTGACAGAAGATACGAGAAGAGAATATGTAAAGCAAGTACGTGAAATTGCTGAGGAAGCGAGAATTGCTTTACGTAATATTAGACAAGATGCGAATAGTGAAATTAAACGCTTAGAGATGACTGAAGATGAGATCAAAGATGGTCAAAGTGATGTTCAAGAATTAATTCAAACATATAATAAAATTGTAGAAACAAAGTTAAAAGAGAAGGAACAAGAATTAATGAGCGTTTAGTTCCTTCTTTTTCGTCTTGAGAGGGGGATATATGGATCCAAAAGAAAAACGGGAATTGATGATGAAACATTATCGTGAACCAGTTCATAAGGGATTGGTGGAAGATCAACGATATATGTTTCAGTATGAGAATAATGAATCTTGTATTGATGAAGTAAAATTGATGGCCTTGATTCAAAACGGAAAGATCGAAGATATTCGTTTTGATGGGGAGGCTTGTGCGGTTTGTACTGCTTCGACATCGATGATGATTGAAACGCTTCTAGGGAAAACGGTAGAAGAAGCTGATGAGATTTCAGAGTCATTTAAAAATATGATAGAGGGAAAACCTTATCAAGAACAATGTTTAGAACAGCTTGTTGCTTTAGAAGATATGGGTAAGCAACCGAGTAGAAAGAAATGTGCGCTTCTCGCATGGTGGGGGATGGATGAGATACTAAGAAAGGGTAGGAATGAAAATGAGTAGTAAAAAACAAAAAGTAACGGTGAAAGGAGCTCTTAGAGCAGGTTTTCGTGCTGTATTTACACATGGAGGGAAATATCTTTTAAATAAAGATATGTTGAGCGATTATAGGAAAAGACCATATTTAGGAAGAACGAAGGAATGTGAAGAGTTATTATATCTAGTTCCAGTAGATTTTCGTCATCAAGCATATTATGATTTACAAAATAAGAGATTTTTATATAGTCAAGAGCTGGATCTAGATTCGTTAGAAGAAATCGATTTAGAAAAGGAAACAGAGATTAGTAGAACTTATATGGATTTGTTTTATCGCCAAGAGGACTTTTTACAAGATATCGAAAAGGAATATGTTACTTATTTACAGAAAGTAAAAGAGTTAGAACAACATGTTGTCATTTTTCAACTCTCTTCTAGTGTTCCATTTGAAGATGCGAATGGATTGTTTGAAGGAGTGTATGCGAATCAAGATGAGAGAAAGAAAGCCGTGCAAGGGTATTTGAGTGATACGAAAGCGATTGCTCAGTATCATCAAAAAGTAAATGGCTTTGAGGATGGTGTTTTTATGTATGGATATCGTCAGGCACCAGAGAGTAATGAGGTCTATTTGTTAGATGAAGAGACGATTGCTTTTCCGATACTAGAACATGTAACAGAGACGGATGAACCAATTTATTATGTAGAGGAGGATAGTATTCGTAGTCTTTCTTCTAGAGGTTTAAAATCTGTTGTTGATGTGACCTATTTTTATGAACAGTTAACTGAATTTTATAAAAGAAGAATGGATTTGTATCAAGAAGCACCAGAAAATCGTATAGCGGTAAAAAGAATTGGAAATCACCCAAAGAGATAATTTTATTGTTTCACAAATAGAGAGAACTGTCTTTTATAGATTCTCTCTTTTCATTTCAATAAAACAGGAGAGACTGAGATGAAAAATTGAAATATGTCTCATTTGTTTTTCTTTTTTCTTTTCGTTATAGTGTAGATGAAAGGAGAGAGATTATGTTGAATCAAGCTGTTATTGTTGGAAGACTTGTTCGTGAACCAGAACTGAGAAAAACGGAAACGGGAAGGAAAGTAACGAATATTACGGTTGCAGTTCCAAGGAGTTATAAGAATGCGAATGGCGAGTATGAAGCGGATTTTATTCATTGTACGTTATGGGAAGGGGTTGCAGAAAAGACAATCACTTATGTGAAAAAAGGGGATTTATTAGGAATTCGCGGTCATATTCAATCTCGTACTATACAATTAGATGAAGACTATAAAAGAAATGTTGTAGAAATTGTTGCGGACAAAGTAACCTTTTTATCTAGTAGAAGAAATCAAGAAGAAAAAGAGTGATTGCTTTTTTTTTTTTGCTTTGTTTTGTGATGTTATCAAGAAGTTAATTTTATTTCTTTTCAAAAAGAGAACTTTTATAATGATTAACGATAAGGTAACGATTGAGCGAAAGGAAGTAGTAGTATGTTTATAGGTGAAAGGCTCAAAGAATCGAGGATGAAAAAGGGAATTACTCAAGAAGAGTTAGGAAAACTAATTGGAGTAACGAAAGTTTCCATTTGTGGTTATGAATTAGGGACAAGAACACCGACGATTGATAACTTTATCTTACTTGCAGATGTTTTAGATGTAGATCCAAATTATCTGTTAGGTAGAGAACTATATTCCATTCAAGAAACTCACTTACCCTATACAAGAAGAATTACATTATTAGATGCATCTATTTTAGACCATATAAAAAGACACAAGCGTCTTTATAATTATTTAGTAAAAGATCCAGAACGAGCAACAAATCAGATGGAAGTTTTACTAAAGCAAGAGTTAAAATAAATACGGATTGCGTCCTAAATTTAGTTTTTCAAACACTTCATCATAAAATAAATCATCGGGAGTAGTTTTTAAAATATAAGATATCTTAATGGCCATATCGTAGCTAAGTCTCCTTTGGTCATTTTCTAATTGCCAATAATATGGTTTACTAATTCCTAAACGATCGGCCATTTCTTTATAACTGATTTTTTTCTTGAGACGTAATTGTTTTAATTTTTCCATTTTCTCACCGTCCATAATTCTATTATATATTGTGTTTGTATTATTTTCAAGCAAAAGTTACCCAAAAGTTAATTTTAAGTTGAAATGAGATAGCTTTGTTATAATGATATTAACATATAGATAACGGAGGGTAATAGACATGTTTTTAGGTTATCGATTAAAAGAATTACGAGAGAGAAAAGGACTCTCACAAGAGAAGCTAGGGAAGTTGACTGGGGTTACAAAAGTTTCTGTTTGTGGATATGAATTAGGGAAAAAAACACCTTCTGTTCCACAGTTAGAAAAGATTGCGAATGTATTAGATGTGACAACTGATTATTTATTAGGTAGAGATATGGGAGAGTCTTATATTGGTGAGAATGAAAGGGAATATCACTATATGATTTCCAAAGAAGAAGCAAAGACTTTGTTTGAACTGAGAAAGAGAAAAGAGTTATATTATCGTCTATTACAAGATCCGAGAAGAACATTTGATTTGATTGAAATTAAGTTAAATAAATAGTACAGTCTAAAAAAAGATTGTACTTTTTTGGATGTTTTATTATATAATAAAGATGGTGAAGAATATGAATATAATAGATATCATTGAAAAAAAGAAAAAGAGTGATGAATTATCTTATGAAGAGTTACAATATGTGGTAATGGGTTATGTGGAAGGAAAGATTCCTGATTATCAGATGAGTGCACTTTTGATGGCAATTACGTTAAAGGGAATGTCGAAGATAGAGATTTTCAATTTGACGGATATTATGATTCAGAGTGGAGAGACTTTAGATCTGAGTGGAATAGAAGGTTATAAAGTTGACAAACATTCGACTGGAGGGGTTGGAGATAAGACAACACTTGCAGTTCTTCCGATTGTCGCAAGTTGTGGTGTGAAGTGTGCGAAGATGAGTGGAAAGGGACTTGGATTTACTGGGGGAACAATTGATAAGTTAGAGTCGATTCCAGGGTTTCAAACGAATTTAGAGTTTGATCAATTTATTGACCAAGTAAATTCAATTGGATTAGCACTCATGAGTCAAACGGGGAATTTATGTCCTGCTGATAAAAAGATTTATGCGCTTCGTGATGTGACTGGTACGACAGATAGTATTCCGTTGATTGCTTCTAGTATTATGAGTAAGAAAATTGCTTCTGGTGCGGATAAGATTATTATTGATTTAAAAGTGGGTAGAGGTGCTTTTATGAAGACGTTAGAGTCTGCTAGGAGGCTTGCTCGTACTATGATTGAGATTGGACAAAGGTATGATCGAGATGTGATTTGTTTGGTGACGAATATGAGTCAACCTTTAGGAAGCATGGTAGGAAATCAATTAGAAGTAGAAGAAGCATATCAATTATTAAAAAATGAACCAGTACGTAGGGATTTTAAGGAAGTTGTTATGACGATTGCGACTTATATGGTCCATTTAGGAAAGAATATTTCTTTAAGAGATGCGAAAAAGGAAGTAGAAACCGTATTAAAAGAAGGGAAAGCGTTAGAAAAATTTCACCAATTTATTGAAGCACAACATGGAAAGTTAGAATTTGATGATTTACCAGGAAGGGAGATTGTTGCTCCTAAATCAGGGTATGTGACACGTGTTGAACCAGCTAAGATTGGGGAGTTGGTGAAAGAACTTGGTGGAGGAAGAGAGAAGACGACGGATCAAATTGATTACCGAGTAGGAATCAAACTCCATAAAAAAGTAGGAGAGAAAGTAAAAGAGGGAGAAGTATTACTAACGGTATATGAGAATCAAAAGAAATTAGAAGATAGAGAGTATTTAGATTGTTTTACGATTGAGAAACATTCTTGTATTGGGGAACGTTTGATTTATGGAACTGTTGGAGAGATGATATGAGATTGGAATTATTAAAAGAAGCGGATATGACAAAAACAATTGCTTTATTAAAAACTTGTTTTCCGGAAGTCTCTTTTTCTCCTTCTTTTTCTATGGAACAAATAGAGAAACACCAACGTATTTTAATCGCCAAAGAGGAAGAACATGTCATTGGCCATATTTGGATTCAAAAACAATTTGATTTTTATCGACAAGTAGATTACTTTTATCTCATGTATATTTGTGTAGATCCAAAGTATCGTCGTCATGGCGTTGCGACAGCCATGTTGACAGAAGTGGAAACATGGATGGAAAAAGAACAAGTAGATTACATTCTCTTTACAAGTAATCGTGAGAGAAAAGAAGCACTAAGCCTTTATCGTAAACTGAATTATGTCGAAAAAGGAAGTTTTGTGTTTCAGAAAAATAGATGTAAAAAAAGTGTAAAATACTTGAAAGAAAAAGAAAATACTGTTACAATCGAAATAGGGAGGGGTAAACATGATCTATCCATCAATCGATAAGTTGTTAAACCAAGTTGGTTCTAAATATTTACTTGTAAATATTGTTGCGAAAAGAGCCAAAGAAATGGATGAAACAAACTTTTATCAGATGAAAGAAAATGAATATGTGTCTAAGAAGAACATCGGAAGAGCTTTAGAAGAAGTTTCTAAGAACTTAATCCATATTGATGGATTTGAAAAAAGTGAAGATGAAGACGCATAAAAGGAACACATGAAATTGTGTTTTTTTGTATCAAGAGAAAGAACAAATGTTCGTTAAAACTATTTACAGGGTTCAAAAAACATGTTATAGTGAATAAAAAAAGGATGGTGAGATCATGAAGATTTTAAAAATAAAAAAAGTAGGAAATAGTAAGTATCAATTGACACTTGAAAATCAAGATGTTGTGACAACTTATGAAGATTTATTGTTGAAATATGGAATCTTATATCATAAAGAAGTAACAGAAGATGAGTTAGAACAGTTATTGAAAGAGACGAGTACTTCCGATGTTTATTATAAGAGTGTAAAAAAAATTACAACCAAATTAATGAGTGTCCATGATTATAAAAAATGGCTCAAACAGTATCATTTAAAAAAAGAAGAGGAAGAACAACTCATCAAACGGTTAAAAGAAGTTGGCTTGTTAAATGATCAAGTGTATGCGAATGCCTACGTCAGTGATCAATCCCGTCTTTCTAAGTATGGAAAAGGGAAAATAGAACAAGGGTTAAAGGAACATGGAATTGGGAAGCTGGAACAAGAGAAAGCGTTACAAGAAATTGATGAGTTGTGGATGTATGAGAAGTTACAACAAATGGTATTCAAGAAAGTAGAACAAAATCATCGTTACTCGAACCAACAGTTAAAACAGAAACTCGTATCAGAATTTATTTCGTTGGGGTATGAAAAAGCAGATATTTTAGAGTGCCTTTCTCATGTGAAATGGAAAGAAGATACTGCGTTATTAGAAAAAGAATTGGAAAAAGTAGTGATGCGTGCCAAACGAAAACATCAGGGGAGAGAACTGATGGCTTATGTGAAAAATAAATTATATCAGAAGGGATTTTCTTTAGAACAAATCAATGTATGTATTGAAAAAAATAACAGTTTCTTTGAGTGACTGTTATTTTTGTGTTATGATTTTGTAAATTTCTTCGATTGGTTTGATTTCTTGCTTTGTATTGTAATATGGTTTTAAGTGTAAATGAAAGTGCTTTACCTCTTGAACATCTCCATTATTTTGAATTAGGGTTAATCCATCACAATGCAATGTATCTTCTAATTTCTTTTTCACTTTTTTCGCAACTTGAAAAATGTGATTCCATGTATTCTCATCAATGGTAGTAAGATCTAATGTATGTTCTTTTGGAACAATTAAAGTATGTCCATTGCTATCTGGAGAAGTATCTAAAAAACAAGTAACGATTTCATCTTCATATACAATATAAGCTGGAATTTCTTTATTTGCAATCTTACAAAATATACAATCCATAGGAACACCTCCAATCTCATTATAACACGGATAGAAAAAAAGAACCAAAGTTCTTTTCGTGAATATCTGCGAATATTCTTTTCTATCATGTGAGATCTTACTAGAAACTATACGATTACTAGCCAAAAAAAGAGAAATTTGATAAAATAGAAGAAAGAAACCGGACAAGAGTACGATTATCATGAAAAGAAACTGTTTTTATGAATAAAATATCAATGAAGAAAAATGAGGGAGGTGTTTTATGAATCGTGAGGATTTTCCAATTCTAAAAGAGGAATTGATTTATTTTGATAATGGGGCAACTACGTTAAAACCACAATGTGTCATTGATGCCGCAGTCGATTATGAGACTCGTTATACAGCCAATGCCCATCGTGGTGAATATCAAAATAGTTTACTTGTCGATGAGAAAATCGATCAAGCACGAAAAGAGATCGCAAAATTCATTCATGCATCAAGTGAACGTGAAATTATTTTTACAGAGAGTGCGACAAAGTCACTCAATCAAATTATTTTTGGCTTTTTCAAAGGTGTGTTAAAAAAAGGAGATCATGTTTTACTTACAAAAGCAGAACATGCTTCAAATGTATTACCATGGTTTGAACTTGCTGATGAACTTAATTTGGTGATTGATTATATCCCACTAGATGAACACTTACATGTTACATTAGAACAGGTAAAAGAAGTGATTCAAAAAGATACAAAAGTGATTAGTATTGCGCAAATTAGTAATGTCATTGGGGATGAAAGACCTGTAGAAGAAATCATTTCTTATGCCCATCAGTTAGGAATTTATGTGATTGTCGATGGTGCTCAGAGTGTTCCTCATAAAAAAGTAGATGTCAAGAAGATGGATGCTGATTTCTTTGTCTTTTCCCTTCATAAGATGTGTGGACCAACTGGAGTAGGAATTTTATATGGAAAAGAAGAACACTTATATAAGATGCGTCCAACTTGTTTTGGAGGAGGAATGAATCTTTCTTTTACTAGTGATCGTAAGAGAATTTATACAAGTATTCCAACAAGATTTGAAGCGGGAACTTTAAATATTTCTGGAATCATCGCATCATTTGAAGCTGTTTCTTATTTAGAAAAAATAGGAATGGATCAAATTGAAACTTATGAGAAAGAATTAAAGATGTATGCTTTATCTCGTTTACAAGAAGTACCTCATATCAAAATCTATAATCCAGATACAGATAGTCCTATTATTTCTTTTAATATCGAAGGTATTTTTGCCCAAGATCTCGCTATTTATTTAGATCGTTATCATATTTGTGTCAGAGCAGGAAACCATTGTGCAAAGATCTTAATTGATGAGATTGGTATTAAAAACACTTGTCGTATGAGCCTTTATTTTTATAATACCAAAGAGGAAATAGATCAACTCATTACAGCTTTAAAAAATCCAAATATTTTAGAAGAGAGCCTCAGTGTCAACTAAGACTCTTTTTTCTTCCTTGAATGAATATTTTATGATACAATGGTAGTATCATAAAGAGGGTGTGAATATGAGGGAGTATGGTCTAAAATTAGGTTTTTTAGTAGTTCTCATTGGTGCCTTAATTATTTTTCCTATTTATTTATTTTTTAAGGGAGATACTTATGATTATACCATTCAGAACGACAAGATAGAACTTGTTTTCAATGAAGACGGAAGTATTACTGTCGAAGAAGAAATAAAAGTTCGCCCTCATTCGATGATATCTAGTATTGAGAAAGACTTTTTTCCTGTAAGTGCCCGTGAAAATAAAAAATATAATTGTTATGATTGTGTTCGAAATATTAAAGTATATGTGGATGGAGTAGAAAGTGCGGTAGAAAAGTTCAGTAAAGAAAGTATGGATACCAATGCCCGTGAAATCTCTTTTGATCCAACAACAAGAGACTTTACGATGAAACTCTCTTATTCTATCGATCAAAGAGCAGTTTCTCGTTATACAGACTTTGCTGCCTTTGGTTTTAATGTCCGTCCTATCGCAACAAACATCAAAAAATTAAATATTACCATAACTGTCCCAGAGTCAGGAAGTGAACGTTTTTACTTGAGAGATAATACGACGGGCAGTAATATGCAAACAAAAAGATTAAATGAGACGACTTATCGGGTTTCACAGGATGATTTATATCCATCGACACAGACGAATTTGATTATTGTAACGGATACCAATGCTTTGAATGCGAGTCAAATCATGATGCAGTCTCCTGATCCGCAAATCTTTGCTTTTGATTATGATGCACAAACACGTGCTCGTTTAGAGTTTATCGCTAAAAATCAAAATAATTTACCACTCGTATATTTTATTATTTTTAGTACTGTCATTTATTTCTTCTTAAAAGTAATTCGTTATAAAAGAAATGGTGTCAAGAAGGTCAAGGAGGATTTGATTGTTCCTTATAGTCAAGCAGATATTAAAGTATTACCACCGCTTGCTTCTAAGATGATCAGTGGGAAGAGTAAAGATTTTGCCCTTTCTTTGATCTTAACATTACAAGAACGTGGAAATATTGGAATCAAAGCAGATGGAACACTCATTTATTTAAACGATAATCATTTAAGTAGCTATGAATATCAGTTTTTAAAAGTACTGTTTGAGAAAGATCAACTGGTATTTCAAGATGCGGTATCGATTCCTCAGTTTGCGAAAAAAGTAAATCAGAACTTAGATACCAAGACTTGTTTTAAACAAGATTTTGGAGTTGTCCGTGATCTTGCGACAGAAGCACTTTATCAGAATCGAATTTATGATAAAAACTTAGGTAATTTTATGAATGCGTTTGAGAAGTATGGATTTGTCAATATGATTGCTGCTGTATTTTTAATCATCGGCTATCTCTCTTCTTGGATTCAACCAGAAGTAGAAAGTATTGAAGGGATGATTCTTACCATCTTTGCGATTTCTGTTGTCTTCTTATTTTTACCAATTGATTTACATGTTATTTGGAAATATGTAGATCGTCGCATTAAGAAAGTATTACGATTTGCTTATTTACTGTTACTGGCAATTGTTCTAGTTCCAGTGATTGGTTATGTTATGTCTACTAAGGAATTATATTTATTACTCGTATTGATTTTCGCTTTTGTTCAGTTTTTATTATTCCGTTTCTATGATGAAGAACTACTGACCAAGTATGGAAGAATGGAGTACTTAAGATTATCAGGATTAAGACATTTTTGTAGACATTATTATGATTATGAAGCACAAACTTTTGAGACCCACCCATACTTTAAATACTATTTAAAATATATTGTCGCCTTTGGAGATATGGATACGATTTTACCAAATCAAAACGGTGTTTTAAAAGTCTTAGATCGACAATTAAAAGAGTTATTTCCAGAAGAAAGCTAAGTGCTTTTTTTCTTGGGATTATCTTGTTTCTATCTGTTTAGGTGTGCTATAATGAGTGAGATGATAAAGGAAGTGAAACCATGGCAAAACGTAAAAAAAGAAAAGATGATAAAAAGAAAACACCGGGGTACCATGTAGAATTAATTGGAATCTTACTGATACTGATTGCCATTTTAGGAGCTGGTAGTAAGGGGGGATTTGGTCCTGTTGGAAGATTGATTGGAGCATTTGCTGCATTCTTAGTAGGTGCTTGGTATAATCTGTTATTAGTCGCAGTATTTATCGTCGGAGTTTATATGATGGTAAAAAGAGAAAGACCAAATTATTTTACTTCCAAATTAGTAGGATTTTATATTGTATGTATTGGTATTTTAGTTTTTTCTCATTTAAGTTATATTACGAAAAATAATTTACAGGGATTTGATATTTTAAAAGAAACGGTATTAAATTTTATGGCTTCTACCAAGAGTATGATGAATATTCAAGGAGGAGGGTTAATTGGAGCCCTTGTATCTATTTTGTTTGTATCTCTTTTTGATGTGGCAGGGACAAAGATTGTCTCTTGGGCTTTAATTATCTGTGGTATTGTATTGTTTACGGGAGTAAGTATTGCCGATATGATCAAATGGGTAAAAAATAAATTAGATCAAGCCAAAGAAACTCGTTTAGAACATAAGAAACAACATGCTTTAGAAGTAGAAAATAGAAAGAAAGAAGAACCAAAAGAAGAAGTGATCGAAGATCCTGTAACGGTAAGTGAAGAAGAAACACTTCGTATTGATGAAGAAACAGGAGAAATATTGGGAGAGCATTTACACCCATTAGATGGTGCGACAACAACTCAAGAACAACCAGTTTTAGAGGAGAGAAAGAAACCATATGTCTATCCACCACTTAGTTTACTTGCAAAACCAAAGCCAGTGAATCAAAAGGGAAATGAGATGGCAGTGGAAGACAATAAGAAGATATTAAATCAAGTACTAAGTGATTTTGGAATCGAGGGACATATTGTCAATGCCAATATTGGACCGACAGTAACACAGTATGAATTAGATGTAAAAGCCGGTACAAAAGTAAGTAAGATACTTGGAATTCACCGTGAACTTGCTTTAGCGCTTGCGGTAAAGGATGTGAAAATAGAAGCTCCAATTCCAGGAAAACGTACAATTGGAATTGAAGTGCCAAATAAAGTAACAACGATGGTAACTGTAAGAGAGATCTTAGAGAAAGTACCACCGAAGTTAAAAGATAGTAAGTTACTTGTAACACTTGGTAAAAATGTTATGGGAGCACCAGTTTTTTGTGAGATTAATAAAACACCTCACTTATTAGTAGCGGGAGCAACTGGTAGTGGTAAATCTGTTTGTATTAATAGTATTTTAATTTCTATTTTAATGCGTACCAAACCAGAGGAAGTAAAACTCG
>CALVJU010000072.1 GCA_944332375.1 uncultured Bacilli bacterium | reverse complement strand
GAGGTGGTGATGGCGCAGAAGTAATTTATGCACTTCGTAACGACGCAACATTATCAAATGATATTTTAAATGAAATTGAAAAGAGTGGGCAAAACATTAGAGAACCATTTCAAAGAAGATTACCAAGTAATACTGCAAAAGATTACTATTTTATTCATCGTGATACGGGAAATAATACAGAACCAGTCATAGTAGAGTATGGATTTTTAGATAGTACTGGAGATGATCCAGAACAACTTAAGGAAGATTATGAAATTTTCGCAGAAGCAGTTGTGCGAGGAGTTATGAAATATATTGATCGACCTTATTCAGGGGGAGAAATTGAAGGAACATATACGGTACAAAGTGGAGATAGTTTGTGGAGTATTGCAAATCGTTATAATACAACAGTCGCAATACTAAAAGAATTGAACAATTTAAATACAAATTCATTACAAGTTGGTCAAGTGTTGAAATTACCAAGTGGAGATACAACTAATGATACTCAATCAGGAAATATATATACGGTGCAAAGCGGGGATACGATTTTTATGGGAAATAATGTGTATTAAATTAAATTTTATCCAGAAAATATTGTGTGAGTTGGGGAAAACGCAACTTTTTTTGGTATAATTTAATTATCAAGAACTTATGAAAGGAGTACGATTATTATGAAAGTAAAATTAAGCGAAATAATTGATGCATTAGATTTTACAAATGATGAAATTATGTATTATTATAACCCAGATAATGGAGAAATTTTTATGTCAAATATTGGAGATTATGAAAACTTAAATGAAGATGAATTGGATGAGCTGTTTGAGAAATCGATTATGTTACCCACTAGATATGATATTAATGAATATGGAATGATGGAAGATTTTGTAGAAACTATTGAAGATGATAGACTTCAAAATCAATTATATATTTCTTTAAATGGAAGAGGTGCATTTAGAAGATTTAAGGATACTTGTATTAATTTTGATATTATTGATGCTTGGTATAAATTTAGAGATAAAAAATATAAAGAACTTGCTATAAATTGGTGCAAAGAAAATAATATTGAATTTGAATAAGTGATAGAAATGGATTTATTAATTATTATAATGGAAGATGTTTTGTAGGCTTAATTTCTAATGTGTCTGATTATATGGATGATTTTATTTTTGATATGTTAAAAGAAATGTATCCTAACTATAAGAGTAAAAGAGTATTTAAAGAAGAAATAATAGATGTTCTAAGTTCCAAGAATAAGCAAAGATTTTGTGAATTGATAAATAAGTAGAAAGATGGTGATATGGTGAAAAATAACATAATGATATATATGTCAAAAGATGGCAATGTACAGGTTGATGTTAATATACTAGGGGATGATATATGGATGAGTCAAGATGTAATGGCCAATCTTTATGACACAACTAAAAATAATATTTCTATGCACTTAAAAAATATATTTGATGAAGGTGAATTAGAAAAAGATTCAGTTGTTAAGAAATTCTTAACAACTGCCAGTGATGGTAAAAAATATAACGTTTTACATTATAATTTAGATGCTATTATTGCTGTTGGATATAGAATTAATTCTAAAAAAGCAACTGAATTTAGAATATGGGCAACCAAAGTTTTAAAAGAATACATGATAAAAGGATTTTCTTTAGATGACGAAAGATTAAAGAATAATGGAGAAAGTCCATATTTTGAAGAATTGCTTGCTAGAATTCGTGACATTAGATCATCAGAAAAAATATTTTGGAGAAAAGTACTAGATATTTACGCAACTTCCATTGATTATGATCCAAAAGATGAATTATCAATAGATTTCTTTAAAACAGTTCAAAATAAAATGCATTATGCTACACATGGACATACTGCCGCTGAAATTATTTTTACTAGAGTGGATTCTGAAAAAGATTATTTAGGACTTACTAATTTTAAAGGAAACTATCCAACTAAAAGTGAAACAGAAATAGCTAAGAACTATCTAACAGAAGAAGAATTAAACATTTTAAATAGAATGGTATCTGCTTATTTAGATATTGCAGAAATTAACGCTTTAGATAGACATCCTATGACAATGCGGGATTGGATTAATGAACTTGATTCATTCTTAAAGATGACAAGAAAAGATATATTAAAAGGTAGTGGCAAAATTTCTCATGAACAAGCTTTAAAAAAAGCTCACGAAGAATATGATAAATATATGCAAAGACATTTAACTATTGCTGAACGAGATTATTTAGAAATGTTAAACAAAGAAGTTGAAGAAATAGATAAATAATAGGTGATAATAGAATGGAAAAAATGTTAGAAACAAGTTTATGTAGAATTAATTATTCAGAAAGTTTAGAAGATTTAGCACACGCTACAATATCATTGTTAGATAAAAAAATTATAGAATATAATACATTTTTTGATATAACTATTCAAGAAAAAATAACTGTGAACTATTTTGATAATAGAGAAGAATTTAGAGAATTTATATATGAAATTAGAGGAGAAAGAGATTCTTTGCCTGAATATGCAACAGGAACCTATGATAATGGAATGATTAATGCATGTGTAAATCCAAAATTGCAATTAAAAAGGTTATATACTGCTAGTCATGAATTATTTCATATTTTGTATATGAAATATATATTGAATAATGATTACTCAAAAAGAATAGTTTGGTATGATGAAGGTATGGCACAACTTATGTCTGGAGAAAAAGATTCATTGAATGATAATAGTGCTTTTAAAAGATTTTATTTGAGAGTAAAAGAAGAAACGAAAGTAATACCTCATATGAATAACTTAAAACATGGAACTTCTTTTGTGAATGAAGAGTATAATGGTTATAACTTAAGTTATTTATCTATTAAATATTTATCAGAAATTTTAATTGCTGAGCAATTTAAAAATTTAATGTCTGATTTTAAAATGATTAGTCAACTTGGTGACGATATCGTTCAGAAAATGTTCAGTTACTACGACGAAAAATTAGAAAACACAATTATAAAAAAATGAAATTTAATCATCCTATAAAATCTAGCGAAATTTTAGAGATAGGATGATTTTTTATCACTAGATAATTAATAATTAATTTAGTTGAAAAAATCTACATTTATCAAAATAAAATGATAGATATTATATTTACTTTTAGTCCTAGCTAATATAAAATAATTATATTGTAATTTGGAGGTTGTAAAATGGAATGGATTGATAAGACTGATACATTTGAAGAAAGAAAATGGAAAGATAAATATTTAGAAATTTGTGAAGTACTAGATGATAAAATAGAGGTTAATTTATATTCTTGTGAAGATATTAATAATTATGAAATATATGTAAGTTATGGAATAATGTATGGAATCGTTTATGTTCATAAAAATGATGCTGTAAGATTACAGAAAGAAATAAAGCAGGTTATATATAATGATTATATGAAAAACGGCTATAGTGAAGATATGCCAACTGATGAATTTATTAATCGTTTTCATGCAAAGTATAATATTCAAATTCCATCTGATATTTTTTTTTGACGAAATTGAAATTATGAATCATATAATGAAACTGTTTGATAATATGGATTAAAAATGTCACATAAAAATTGTATCAGGAGATAGTTTGTGGAGTATCGCCAATCGTTACAATACAACAGTTGCAAAATTAAAAGAATTGAACAATTTAAATACCAATTTATTACAAGTTGGTCAAGTGTTGAAATTACCAAGCGGAGGTACAACAAGTGATAATCAGTCAGGAAATACCTATACAGTACAAAGCGGTGATACGCTTTTTATGGGGAATAATGAGTAAAACTATAAAAATTATATTGAAATTTAAGGCGTTTTGAAGAAAAGTGGCTTTTTTCATGGTATAATAATATTTAGATTTGTAGGAGGCACTTATGAGAATTATTAAAAATGTAATGAATACTTATATAGAAAATAAATATAAAACAATAGATGATTTACCAGCAAATTCCGTAATTAATATAAGTGAAAAAAAGAAAATTGAAGAAACAAAAATCTTGATAATTGATGATGATGAATTACAATTAGAAAAAACTTTAAGGAGAATAGGTTATAATGTTGTTTGGAAAAAGGATATAGATGTTTTAAGTGATGTTGAGGATTATCCTATAATTATCTGTGATTATAAGGGAGTTGGATTAAAATTTGATAGTGAGTTTGAAGGGTTGAACTTATCAATGTTAATAAAAGAAAAATATCCTGAAAAAATAATTTATTTACTATCTGCTGCAGACTTTAATCCAAGAGCAAATAAATATATTAAATATATTGATGAATTAGTTTATAAAGGTGAAGAGGATAAAATAATTGAGTATATAAAAGATGATTGTAATAAATTATTCAATCCAAAGGAAAGATGGATACAATATAAAAATTTATTGAAAAGCAGGGGTATCAAGGAAAAAGATATTTTTAGATTAGAGGATCTTTATGTTAGGAGTTTTATCGGAAATAAAGATATATTATCATCTGATTCTTTATTTAAGAAAATCAATTTGAATTTGAATATTAATTTTGACATTAAGATTGGATTAATTAATTTATGAAAAAATTAGTAAATTCTTATAATCTAACGACAAAAGCAATTGAAAATGGAGTCTTTAATTCATTAAATGATTTTTGCTCTAAAAAAATTGAATCTACAAAATGTCAAAATTTTTATAATAATTTATTGTTGCAAAACAATGGAATATACCAATGCCCTTATGGCTTTAATTGTATAAAAAATGATGATACAGTTTATAACTGCATTTTATTAAAGGAAAATTATGTTCATAAAAAAATGCAAGGGAAAAAATCTATTAATCAAAAGATATTTTTTGCAGAAGAAATAAATGATATGATAAAAATAGATAATGAAAATATTCGACATATAACTAATTCAGAATTATTATATAAAAGTATGAGTGATTTTTTACATGATATAACTAAAGTTAACAAAATGATAGATAACTATTCCAGAGCAATTACTAAAACTAATTTAATAAAAAAAGATGTTTCTAAATTAGAAAGTATATACCATTTATCGGATTTTATTACAAAAAGGGTTGAATTATATAGGATGACAAGCAACACTGAAATAATTAGAACTGGTAAAAAGAGAAAAAGAAACGCTTATCAATTATGGGACATATATAGACATATATTTGATGATTTTTGTAGAGAGTCAAAGCTGCTAATCGATATGAAGATATATAATCTTGAACATATTGAAGAGAGTAATCAGGCTACCGATTTTTATGCTAATGATTCAATAACTATTTTACCATACTTATTAATAGACAATGCTGTAAAATATTCAAAAAAAAATAGCACAATAAAAGTTAGATTTTATCAACAGAATGGTATGTTAAAAAAAATAACAATAAGTTCTATTCCATCATATATAATTATGGAAAATACTGATAACTTTTTTGAACGTGGTTACCGTGCTTCAAATAATACCTCAAAAAGTTCAGGAAGTGGATTAGGCTTAGACATTGTTAAACAAATCTGCGATTATAATGATATTGATGTTAGCATTTATATAGATTCTGATGAAAATGGTAGTCAAAAATTTGTTGTTTTATTGGAACTTAAGGAAGTGGATAAAAATGATTAAAGGGAAGCCATTCGTCAAATGGGCTGGTGGAAAAAGGCAAATAATAGATGAATTAAAGCAATATGTTCCAGATGAGTTTAACACTTATTTTGAACCATTTATAGGTGGTGGAGCATTACTTTTTGAACTTTCACCTAAAAAGGCAGTTATTAATGATTATAATAAAGAACTTATGAATGTATATGAATGTATTAAAGATAGTAAAAAATTTGATTTAATGTGTAGAGAATTAAATCATCATGAAACTGAACATTCAGAAGAGTATTATTATGAAATTAGGAATTTAGATAGAGATAAAAAGAAATTTAATAAGTTAGCAGATTATAAAAGAGCAGCTCGTACTATTTACTTAAATAAGGCTTGTTTTAATGGCTTATATAGAGTTAATAGTAAGAATGAATTTAATGTACCATTTGGTAAGAAAACTAAAGTAAACACTT
>CALVJU010000071.1 GCA_944332375.1 uncultured Bacilli bacterium | reverse complement strand
TACATTTAAAGTCTACAAGTCTTCTATTTTCACCTTTTTTATTGGCCATACTTTTCCCTCCTTTTTCTCACATCTTCCATATTATAGCAAATAAAAGCAATTACGACAAGTATTTTCTTTTTATCGGGTTTTGCTTTTTTCCTGACTTTCCACCTGACTTTTTACACGATTTAGATAATCCATATATTGATGTGGTAATAGATGCCAGTATCGTAAAAGTTCTTTATCTTCTAAGATAGCAGGATCAAAATCATATTGAACAATTTTATAAATTTGTCTTTGCACTTGTAATGCTTGAATATGATAAGCGTCTTGTTTCACATCTTCTCCTCGGTAATAGTTTGGTAATATCGTCGCCTTTACAATAGGCCATAATTGTTTGTTCGTAAAACGACTTTCCCCAATTCTATTTTTCACAAGCTGAAAGAAACGTTCAATTTGTTTCTTTTGAAAATAAGTTTTTAAATTTTTATATGGTAACATGACAATTGGAAAAATTTCTTTCTTCTGTTTTATAGTCGTAAATAAATATTTAATATACTCTTCTGCTTCTTCCAGAGAATAACAATGAGATAATAATAAATTCATCACTGTTGGTAATATTTCCATGTCATTTGAATAAGCATGTTCAATCATTCCCATTCTTTGTGTTTTGGTAAGAGATTCTACCGGAATAGAAAATTCTCTATTGTCTAACATTGCAATAACTTCTGACATTAACATTTTTGGCATAAAAAACCTCCTGACAATGTTCTATTTTATCAAAAAGTTTTTATTTGTCAAAATCAATTAGGATATAATTCAAAATATTTATTTGTAACAGCTGTAGTAATTCTTTTATTAACTGTTGTCTGATAAGTACTATATCCCTCTTGATAATAAATATCTGGGGAGATTACAACAAATGCGACTTTTGGATCATCATATGGTGCATATCCAGCAAATGTATTTGTAACTGTCTCTGTATCAACAACACCATCGCCATCACTATCGACAAAACTTTCGCTCGTTCCTGTTTTTCCAGCTGGCTTATAGTCTAAATTGATATATCCTGTTCCTGTACCACCTGTCTTCATCACTTCTTGGAATCCTAACTTCACACGATCTAAATATTCTTGTGTTGTATTTACTTTATTTAACTCCGTTGGAGTTGTCTCATCAATTTTTTCTGTCAAACCATCTTTGGTTGGTTCATAAACTTCTTTTAATAAATATGGTTGCATACGACTTCCATTATTTGCGATAGTGCCAATATACTGAGCTAATTGAATTGGTGTATAAGTATCATATTGACCAATAGAAAAGTCTAATAGATGTCCTGACTGAGCACTTGTTCCTTTATACCCTAAACTTTCCACAGGTAAGTCAATTCCTGTTTTCACACCTAATCCAAATTCAGCAAATGTATTACGATAAATATCAAATGCTTCTGGATTTACACTTAGTGGCTTATCATACTGATAAGTACCACCACCTACTTTAATTGCTGTATAAAACTGATATGTATTAGAAGAATATTTTAAAGCAGTAATATCATTTAGTCTTCCTAAATATTTCCATGAACATTTAATTGGTGTAGCTGCAATCTTAACACAAGTATCATATCTATTCTCACCAATTTCTAAAGCACCAGTATTATATCCAACAATCTGACTAGCACCTTTTACAACAGATCCCATAACAACAGGAGAAGTTAAAATACCTGGAGTATAATCTACAATATCATATCCTCCACTATCATTTTCAACAGCTTGTTTTCCTGCCATTGCTAGTATTTCTCCTGTATTTGGATCCGTAATAATAACAAAAGATCGATTATAAAACTTCGTATTTGCTTCACTCTTTGCTTTTAATACTTCTTCTGTTAATATTTCTTCTACTGCTTTTTGTAATTCAATATCAATGGTAAGAACAATATCATTTCCACGTTTTCCTTCTTTATAAAGCGTATTTTCTCCATTCGCATTTACTTGATATAAATTCTTTTCCCCTTTTAAAATATCTTCATATTGATACTCAATATAGCTTAAACCAACACGATCATTTAAACTATAACCTTTTTCTAGATATTCATCTTTAGACTCTGCTGGAAGTCCTTGTTCTGAAGAAGAAACACTCCCTAAAATAGAACGAAAAACACTTCCATATGGATAAGTTCTATCCCAATCCAATCTTGTTCCTACCCCTTTTAAATCTTTTAAATTCTCATTAATCAAAGCATATTCCTCATCCGTCACCTCATCCTTTTTAATCGTCTTTTCCGCATAAGAATATCCTTTATTCATTAAATAATAAATATAAGCAGCTTCTTTATCTACATCTGTATAAATACTTAAATCCTCATCCGTAATTCTCTCATATTTCAAATCTTCTATCTCATCATCCGTTAACTTTCTTTCTTCGTTTTGTTTCCATTCTTTTTCCGTGATCTTATCATTCACTTCATCTGGATACTGTGCGATATAAAAAGTCTTTAACATATTGGTTGATAACTTTGAAAAATCAAGTTCAATCAATTCTCCCAACTGATAAGAAATATCTAACTCTTGTTTTGTAGTCACTCCACTTGGCTTTTTATAATAAATAATTTTAGTAGGTGTATTATCCACAATCAGTTTATGATTTCTATCATAAATACGCCCTCTAGGTGCACTACTTCCTTCTATAATATTTTGATTTAAAGTATCTACTTTTGCTTGATATACTTCATTTTGAACAATTTGTACATAAAATAAAGTTGCGATAATCACTAATAAAATTACTACAATTAGAATTAACAATATATTATATCTTTTTTCGATGGTTTCACTAATATCTTTTTTAGAATACAACGTATCATAACTACGTCGATTAATTGGTTTATAAAATATTCTTCTCATATCTATCGTTTATCTTCTCATAATCTATCACCTCGAAAAAAGCATCAATATATTCTATCATTCTATCTTGACTATCTAAATAATAACTATGTTCCCATAAATCTAATGCCATAATAGGAATCATACCATATAAATAAGGAGTTTCTTCATTAGGCATATTCACTATCTTTAAGTTTCCTTCTCGATCCATTACTAAGAACGTATATCCACTTCCAACTAAATGGAAACTCTTCCTTTTAAATTCTTCTATAAACTGTTCATAACTGCCATAAGTTTCAATAATTTTTTCTTTCAACTTTCCAACTGGCATATGATTATTTTTTCCAATACTATTAAAATAAAGTTCATGATTTAAAATCCTACCAGCTAAATACAATAACATTCCTCGATCTTCAAGAGGATATTCATCAATATGAATTACCATTTCTTCTAACGGTCTTTCATCTTTCTTAATTTGATTAAGTTGTTCAATTGCTTTTTCATAGAAACGATCTTGATAATATAATGTTCTAGTAGAAATCATTGGTTCCAATACATCAAAAGTTGGAAAAAAATATTTTCTTTGGTACATATTCACCTCCTAATGTATTTTACGAAATAATGTTCAAAAATTTCTCATATATTAGAAAGAGGTGAAATATGTATAAAGTACTTATCAAAAATTATATAGCGAATTTGTCTCCAATTCAAGTAAAACAATTCGCCCTATCTAAAAATGTCGAACTGATGGAAGAAGAAGCAAATTACTTTACTTCTTTTGTAAAAAAGAACTGGGAGATCCTTCTTTATCAAGATTCCTCTTATTTATTCGAAGAAGTAAAAAAACATGTCAGATCAGATGTATACGAAAAAGCACTTTATGAATATCAACAAGCAAAGCAAAAATATCAATCTTTTTTATAACAATGAATAATCTCAGATAGTAAATCAGGGTGAAATTTTTTCTCTCGAATCATTTCTATTTCAAATCGATATGGTGGATAAATCCTATTCTTATCCTCCCAATCATTTCCTACATAAGGAGTTTCTAAAATCTTAGGAACTTCTTTTAATTTTTCGTGATAAATAATGGATAAAAGTGTATCAAATCCAATCATACCATAGCCAATATTCGCATGTCTATCCTTATGAGATCCACATGGATTTTTACTATCATTAATATGAATACATCCTAATTTAGAAAGACCAATCTTCTGATCAAATTCTTCCAAAATAGAATCAAACTCATTCAAATCATATCCCGCATCATTTAAATGACAAGTATCCATACAAACCATCAAATGACTAGAATCATCCACTCCATCCATAATCTCTTTTAACTCATCAAAAGATACACCTAACTCTGTTCCCTTACCAGCCATTGTTTCTAACAAAATAGAAACCTTTTGATCTGGTTCTAACACATTATTTAAAGCATGTATAATATTTTGAATTCCTTCTTCTCTTGATAACTTTACACTACTTCCAGGATGTAAAACTAATCTTTCCATTCCTAATTTCTCACATCTTTTAATCTCTTGTTTTAAAAAAGAAACAGCAAAATTCCAACTATCCATATTAGAAGTGTTTGCTAAATTAATAATATATGGAGCATGAACAATCACATTCTTTGGATCAATCTGATGTTCCTTCATATATTCAAAAGCTTTCTTTGTAAGTTCCTCATTCAGATCACTTCTACTTGTATTTTGGGGAGCACCAGTATAAAACATAAAAGTATTCTCATGAAAAGAAACAGCTTCCATAGCACTACCTAACAATTGTGTATCTTTCTTAAAAGAAACATGACTTCCTATCAACAAATCCATCTCATCAACCTCCAGCAGTCTTAACTTTTATTATAACCTTTTTCACAATTATTGTAAATAAAAAGAAGCCATTTCTGACTTCCATAGGATTTGCATTTTAGATTAATTTGCTGGACTTGGAGCAATAGATCCTACACCAGCATCAACTTTAACATTGTATCCGTTTACAACAATGCTATCTACAGAACTGATGTTTCCTTCTTCATCAAACTTAAAGCTTCCTGCAGTTGGAGCACTACCTTGATAATTGACTTCAATTTCTAGAACATTTCCTGTTTTAGTTTCTGGATTATAAATAGTAAACGTATCACCTAAAGTACCATCAGCATCAATAGTAACTTTGGTTCCAGTAGGATTTGTCATACTATACAAAATATTGCGTCCATTTTGATTAGTTCTTGTATCAACTGTAAAAATTACTCCAGATGGATTAAAGTTCATTCCTTCACTTGTCAACTGATATTCAGCAACTGATTGCTCTACTGCATCTAAATATCCATATACAGAGTCAATTGCTGCATTTTCTCTTGCACGGTTAATAACCCCCATAACTAATGGTGTTGCAATTAAAGCGATAACTGCTAAGATTACGATAACTGCAAGTAATTCAATTAATGTAAATCCTTTTTGATTTGATTTCATAAAATCAATTCCTCCTCCTTATTATTACAATAACATCATAACATTTTCCATTTTTTTCGTCAATCACTTAAAAATAAATTTAAAATTTTTGACATCATTCTATTTATTTTAAAAAAATTCCATTTCGAAAACGTAATAGAATTTTCATTCACAAATCATAATATATTATGATTCACTATCATCAATGGATCCTACACCATTGGTAACTTTTACTTTGTATCCATTTACAACAAATGGAACAGTTGTACTAATATTTCCTTCTGCATCAAATTTAAATTTTCCTTTAGTTGGAGCACTACCGTTAAAATTTATAGGAATAGTATGTTCCGTAGTATTTTGAGTCACTTTTAAGCTTCTAGCACTAGTCGTTTCAACATTAAATTCAACATTTTCTGGATTAAAAGTCATACCATTTGTTGTCAACTGATACTCAGCAACTCCTTGCTCTACCGCATCTAAATATCCATATACAGAATCAATTGCTGCATTTTCTCTTGCACGGTTAATAACTCCCATAACTAATGGTGTTGCAATTAAAGCAATAACTGCTAAGATTACGATAACTGCAAGTAATTCAATTAATGTAAATCCTTTTTGATTTGATTTCATATTTATATTTCCTCCTTCTATTATTACAATAAAATGATATCATTTCTTAACAATTTTAGTCAATATTTTCCATTTTGATTTACTCTTTTTGACAATTTGTACAATTATCAAAAACACTTGGTCCTTCTAATAAATTACCATCTACATCAAATTTAGAACCATGACATGGACATTCCCAAGTAAGATCTTCTTCATTAAAACATAAATGACATTTCATATGAGGACATAAGGTATGAATCTTATGTTCTACTCCATTAGAATCTGTATAAACTCCAATTCTTTTTCCATTTTCATATCTAATATCTACAGGTTGTTTTTTCAACAATGAGATTGTCATTGCCTTTACAGTATCAATCCCATCAATTATAGTATGATAACATCTCTTTAAATTATACTTTCGCTTAGGGGAAAAGAGCTCTCGATACTCATTATTATGTCCTAAAATAAGATCTGAGATAAGGATACCTGCTATGGTACCGTTTGTCATTCCCCACTTTTGGAATCCTGTAGCAAGATATAAATCGTCATCTATTTCTCCGATTAACGGTAAATAATCATTTGGCATAATATCATGAGTAGACCACATTTCTTGAATTGAAGTCTTGAAGTATTTAGAAAACTTCTCCTCTAATTCTTGATAATTCTCTAATGGATCTACACATTTTGTAATCTTATCACTCTGACTTGCAAACAATAAATAACTCTTTCTATCTTGATGATAACGCAAAGATAAAACTGGCTTTTGATAAGTAATACATGAAACTGGTTTACATTCATCAACAATACTAGAAACAATATAAGAAGATTCTACATGTGTTTTTAAGGGAACATAACCCGGTTTTACAAAGAAAGGATAATGGGTACAAACAATCACTTGTTTTGCTTTTATGCTTCCTTTATCTGTTTTCACTTCATATGTTTCTTTTTTATCAATATCATATGCTCTTACATATTCTTTTATTTTTGCCCCTCTTTTTAAAGAAATACGCGCTAATTTATAAAGATACTTTAAAGGATGAAATACTGCACTTTTCTCACCCTTTAAAGAAGCAAGACATGGAAGTGAAACTGGTAATTCTTTTTGTATTTCACTTTTGATATGGTTGTTTTCTAAGAATGTTTTCAGCCAATTTAACTGTTCTATTTCTTCCTGTTTGGTCGCAAAAACATAAGAGTCTACTTCTTTATAATTACAAGTAATCTTCTCTTTTAAAATTGTATCTTTTATAAAAGAACAGGCTTCTAATTGACTTCTTAAATATTGACTTGCAGTGTTTTCATCATACATTTTTGAAATATCTTCGTAGATATGATCCTGTAAATATGTAATTTTCCCTGTTGTATTAGAAGTCACCCCATAACCAATTCTTCCTTTATCGATTAGTAATACATTCTTTTTCTCGTGAGATAATAAATAAAGTGTAGTAATTCCTGCAACCCCACCACCTATGATTAAAATATCCACTTCTCGATCTAACTCTGTATCATCTTTTAAACTTTTGATTCCTTTTTTCCAAATAGACATCATATCACCCTATTTTAGTATCAGAAAAAAAAGAAATAATTATACCTTATCTCTTCTTAACAAAGTTTACTTTTTGCTCATTCTCTAGCAACTGACACATTTCTTCTAGTTCTTCCATCATCTTCAAAATATAGTCTTCACTATAAATATCTACATGTTCAGTTAATACTTCTAAATATTTCTGTTTTAATTTTTTCAGTCGATAAATAACTAGATCATGAATATCTTCCTCATATTGTTGTAATACATTTTGATTTAAACAATATTGAAAAAAATCAGAAATACATTTTCGTAAATCATTATAAGATGGTACATGCAAAAGTGAAGATAAACTCGTTTGTTCTTGACGATTATACAGATATACTTCCTTAGATACTAACATTGTCTTTTTAGAACTAATATATGTATACCAATTAAAGATATGATCTTCCATCTGTTGTAGTGGAACAAAAAAATCTTCTTTAATCAATGCTTTCTTATAAAGATGTGCCCAAAGTGGTGGTGTATATTGTGTTTTCATACAAGTAGATTGTGATGTCTCATATTTTTTTCTTTTTTGACTAATGATTAGAGAAGCCTCTAAACACTCCTCACTGTGATAACAAAAGTAGGAACCTATTACTTGATCCGCTTGATATTCAATTGCTGTTTTTAAGAGAGTTTCTATTCCTGTTGGTAAAATATAATCATCTCCATCAGCAAAGTACAAATACTTTCCTTGTGCTATTTTCCAACCTGCTTTTCGTGCAAAACTAACACCTTGTTGTAATTCTCTTAAAACTTTTACACGATGATCTTGTGCTTCTATTTTCTTTAAAATCTCATAACTATGATCTGTAGAGCCATTTTCTACAAATATGATTTCAAGATTTTGATAAGTTTGATTTTTCAATGAATGGTATAAAGTTTCTATTGTTTTTTCACAGTTATAAACTGGTATAATCACACTTACCAACATAAATAACACCTCTTTTCAAAAAACTATTCTAACAGAAATGCAACAAATTAGAAAGAAAAAAGCTCAACTATGAGCAATTTAACGAATTATTTTATTTTTTTATGCTCTTCTATATATAAAACACTTGGCAAATTATATAATAATTGATGTATATATTATTGATAGGAGATGATATTATGTCTAATTTGACAACTTCTATAAGCATTCAAATTAATAAAGAAGATAAAGAGCAAGCAACAGCAATACTTCAAGAATTAGGTATTAGTATGAGTGACTTTATAAATATGACTATTAGACAATTAATAATGCGTGGTAGTATACCTTTTGACGTATCTATACCTAAAGAAGATATTGAATTATATCAATATTTTACTAAAGACGAGTTAGAAAGAACATCAAAAGAACTTACTTATATAGAAAAATATCCGAAAGGATACAAAAGTTTTGATAATATAGAAGATTTAAAAAAGGCACTATTATCCAATGAATAGTGCTGTGAGATAAAAACGTTCAAAAGAATTTAAAAAATCACTAAAAAAGGTAAAAGTATTGATAAATTATTAAATATAGTAGATATGCTTTCAAAAAAAACAACAATTAGATCCTAAACATAGAAATTTCCAACTATACAATGGCAAGAGATTGAAAAATTGTAGGGATTGTCATATCGAGTCCGCCTGAATACTAATATACTTAGAAGACGAAATAGTTTTGCTATTAATAAATACTGGTAGTCATAGTAAAGTGCCAAATAAATAATGGCACTTCTTTTTTATGATTTTTTTTGATAATTTGCTAAGTAAAAGATAGAATCAAAAACTAATAAGACTCCTAATACAATGGATATGATTGCACCACTTAAAATTTGAATAACTCCAACCAAAACACCAATAATACCTGCCCAGAAAGATCTACTACGGGATAGTCTTATCGCTAAATACATAAAAGCTGCACAAACGATTAAAACAACAAATGCTGTCATGTTGAAAATATCTACTTGTGCAATATGAAATACATATAATAATTTAAATAAAAGATATCCAATTATCTCAATGATATAAATCACAAGAAAGAATTTAAATAATAGTTCAATCCCTCTCTTCTTTTCCTCAAATTTTTCGTTTTTCATCTAACATACTCCTCTCCTACTCTTTATCTATACAACTACATTATAGATGGAAAATAAAAGAAATGCAACCTTTTATCAAATGAATTATTTTTCAAAATAGTTAAAAAAGCCACTATGATAAGTGACTTAATTTCTCTTCAATTTCTTCTTTTCTTTTTTCTTCTACTTGTAAGTTTTCTCTTTCTTTATTAACAATATTTTCTGGAGCATGACTTACATATCCTTGATTAGAAAGTAATTTCTTTCTTCTTTCAATAGATTGATTTAAAGAAGCAAGTTCTTTTTCTAATTTCTCTTTTAACTCCTGATTATTTTTTGATTGATCAAATTGATATGCGATTTTGTACTGGTCATAATTACTATGAATCATCATTTTTTCCATATCACTTGTCAATTCAGTTGTTTCATTTTGAACTTTTAATAGTTTAAATACTAATTCTTTTTCTTTTCCAACGTAATATACAACTGCTTCTTTTGGTACTTTTTGTTCTAATTTATAAGTTCTAACACGAGTAATAAAATCAATCATTTCTTCCATATCTTTTGTTTCTTTTTCAAATACATATTCTTCTTC
>CALVJU010000070.1 GCA_944332375.1 uncultured Bacilli bacterium | reverse complement strand
TGATAAAATCAACTTCAATATCTTTTGGTCTGGAAAAATGATCGATCCTATCTTCCATTTCTCCCAGCATTGAAAGAGAACTTTTCGCAGAACTCTCTCCATGTTGCTTTAAAAAAGCACGAACTTCTTGTTCTGTAAACTGTAAACTATTTTGATATTCTTTTTCTATCTGTTTCATACTACGACCTCTTAATCAACTTTCTAAATTCTTCTGTTTCTCTTATTCTCTTTCCCGTTATATAATTCATTCCATAACAAACAAGTGATAAGAACCATGACGAACAATACGCTGGTAATAACATATATACATAATGAGATTTTAGTAATTTCGTTACCTCTTGAGATTTCCCCAAAAACTCTTTATCTTCTTTGTTTAACATATGAAGAAGGTATAACAAATTAGATAAAACAAGCGTATCTCCTGTCAAAGATACAAGTAAGTAAGATAATTCCGGACTTAACAATACATGTCCAACAGTACACCCTATATAAATAAAAAGAAATTGTCTTAAATACTGTTTTTCTGTTAATATAGATGCAAGATCTATCAAATAATCAGAATCATATTCTTCCCGAGTGATATGAGCCATCTTCCAAGCACAGGAAAGTAAATTCATTTCTTCCCGATCATATCTTTGAATTTGGTTAGGATTTTGAAATATTTGAATCACTTCTTCTACTTCATGTTCTGTCGGTTCTTTGAATGAACAATTCTCTGGAATTGTTCCAGAAAGTAATTGCGTGATATATTCTACTTCTTCTTCCGTTGGTTCTGGGGCCTCTAAAAATCCATTTATAAAAAAACATTCCAATAATTCTTTTTCTTCTTTTCTTACAAAAGTATCAATATTTTGTTCTCTTTCAAAACTTCGAATTTCTTGCATTGTAATTTCTCTTTTATTATCAAATTGATGATGAATATCTTGCTTTTTTAAATATTGTGCTTCAAATGGTGCAGCTTGATTTAAATAAGCTAAAATCTCCTGATAAGAAAAAACTGGTCTCATATAACTCCCCCTTATTTCTTTATTTTATCACATTTCCCTATTAAAAAAATACCTAATTCTCGGTATTTTCAATAGAAATCACATCTTCCATAATTTCAAAACTTGGAACATGTCTTAATAATTCTTTTCGAATATCTGAATCATAAAAAGGAATCTGTTCTAATTCTTTTAAAGGAATCCATTCTAAACTAGAATCGATAATTGAATCATTAGAACGAATCATATAAATATACTGAAGTGGCATTTTTTGAACATCGTAAACTCTTCCTCTTCTCACTTCAATATGAATCCCATATTTCATTTCAAAATTACGAATTAGTGCTTCTTTTAAAAATTCATCTTCTATGACAATCCCTCCTGGTAATTGATAGGTATCTCGGCATTTTTCTAACAATATTTTTTGGTCCTTTATCCAGATTCCACGAACATACATCTTTTCATACATGAACACTCACCTACTATAATTTATGATCTCTCTTTCCTTTTCTTGACAAGATTGTTATAATAATTCTGAGGTGTTTACATGAACGGAATTGACAAAGAAGTAATTAGTGAAATAGAAATTAAAAAATCAAGATTCATCTGTATTCTTTCTCCAATTACTTCAAAAGAAGATGTAGAAGAAAAGTTAAAACAAATTCGTCAAGATTATCCATTCGCAAGACATTATTGTTATGCTTATATTTTACTTCCAGAGAAGAAATGTAGCGATGATAAAGAGCCAGCAAAAACTGCCGGACAACCCATTTTAAATGTCTTAGAAAAACAACAGCTTAACAATATTCTAGCCATTGTTGTTCGTTATTTTGGAGGAATCAAACTAGGAGCTGGAGGCCTTGTTCGTGCTTATACCAATGCGACAAATCAAGCAATTGAAAAAGCACAAATCTATCCATTTGTTTCAAAAACACATGTCAAACTTACTTTTCCCTATGAACTAGAAAAAACACTTTTAAAACAATATCCCAAATTAGAAGTGATCCATAAAACTTATTTAGAAATGATTACTTATGATGGATATGTTGATCCTACTGATTTAGAAACATTATCCCATCTTCCTCTTCAATTAGAACTCCTAGAAACGATTGACCGACTAAAAAAAGACTGATCCAAAGTCTTTTTTTAACCTATTTTTTTCTGTTTTCCTTTTAAGAAATGTTCTAAAATTCTTTGCCGTAAAGTATATAACTGTTCTTTTTCTTCTTCTAATTTATCAATACGATGTTTCCTTTTTTCTTCTTTTGTATTTTCCATAAGAATATAGATATGTTCCATCATCCATAAATCTCCCTCATCAATGACAACATCACCAATTCTCTCCATTTCACGATGAACAAAAGATGGATTCTGGAAAATCGTTGTAATCATTGTAATTTCCTCTTCTGTCAATTGTTCTTCAAATTTCCAAGCTTTTAAGATGTGATCTAAAGGACAAGCTGGAAATCCTTCAATTGCTCCATATACTTCTCCACTTGTATCTAATAATTCTCCATTTTCTAAATTTCTAATTTTATTTTCTTCATACATCCCAACAAGAGGTGTAATCATCCCCTCATCATTTTTAATTCCTAAATAAAGTTGTTCCCTTTTTATCATTTTGATTCCCTTTCTAAGCACAAAAAAGTAGTATGTCTTTCTAACTACTTTCCAACATACTACTTCAAACATACAACATACTACTTAGATTGGTTCATTTGTTTCATAACTTCTTCTGCAAAGTTTTCTTCACGTTTTTCCATTCCTTCTCCAACTTCAAAACGAATCATTTTTACAATAGAACCACCATTGTTCTTTACATATTGAGCAACAGTTACATCTCCATCTTTTACAAATGGTTGTTCTGCTAAACAAATTTCTTTATAGAACTTCTGAATTCTTCCTTGTACCATTTTTTCAGCAATCTCTTTTGGTTTTCCTTCATTCATTGCTTTTTCTGTTAATACTTCTTTTTCATGATTTACTACATCTTCTGGTACATCTTCTTTTGTTACATACTGTGGTCTCATTGCAGCAGCATGCATTGCAACATCACGTGCTACTTCTTCATTTGCTCCTTCAATTACTGTTAAAACAGCAATCTTACCACCCATATGAATATAAGCTCCAAAAGACTCTGAATCTTTCTTCTCTACTTTTGCAAAACGACGGAAACTTAACTTTTCACCAATCTTTGCAGTTTTCGCAACAAGAACATCATTTAATCCATCTGTATTTAGTACTCCTTCAACATCTGTTGCATCAGATTTTAATACCGTATTTAATACAGTATCTACTAACTCTTGGAACTCTGGATTCTTTGCTACGAAATCAGTTTCTGAATTTACTTCTACAATTGCAGCAGTATTTCCATCTACTTTAATTGCAGCCATACCTTCAGCAGCAATACGATCTGCTTTCTTTGCTGCCTTAGAAATTCCTTTTTCTCTTAACCAGTCAATAGAAGCTTCCATATCTCCGTTATTTGCTTCTAATGCTTTTTTACAGTCTAACATTCCTGCCCCAGTTTTTTCTCTTAATTCCTTTACGGCACTAGCGCTTACCATAATATTCCTCCTCTTTACAAAAGTTAGATGATTCAAAATCATCTAACGTATTTTATTTTAAAGCATCAAGTAATTCTGCTTTTTTCATTGTTGAGTATCCTTTGATATCTTTTTCCTTTGCAAGTTCACGAAGTTGACTTACTGTCATTTTAGATAAATCTGTATCAGTGGCTTTTTCTTCTTTCACTTCTTTTACTTCAACTTTTTTATCTTGTTTTCTTTCTTCTTTTGCACTTTCTTTTACTTTCTTTTCTTCTTTTACGTTAGAATTTTCTTCTTTATTTTCCTTATGGAATGGTTTCTTAAATGGTTTCTTTTCAAATCTCTTTGGTTCTTTACGTTTTACAGAATCTACTGCACGTTGCATAATCTCACTTGCTTGTGCTTTATCATCTGCTTTTACATATTCGTTCATCTTTCCACCATTTGCTTCACAAATCGCATTTGCCATAACACCAGTAATCAAACGAACTGCACGAATTGCATCATCATTTGCTGGAATGACATAATCCACATCATCTGGATCACAATTTGTATCTACGATACCAAATACTGGAATTCCAAGAATTCTAGCTTCATGAATGGCATTGATCTCCTTAGATGGATCAACAATATATAATGCATCTGGTAATTTATGCATATCACGAATACCACATAATAATTTATTTAACTTGTCGTATTCTTTTCTTAACTTACTAACTTCTTTCTTAGGTAAAACTTCAAAAGTTCCATCTTTTTCCATCTTTTCAATTTCTTCTAAACGTTTTACTCTCTTGTGAATTGTTTTAAAGTTTGTAAGTGTTCCACCTAACCATCTTTCTGTTACATAGTAACTATTAGAACGAGTTGCTTCTTCTTTTACTGCTTCTTGTGCTTGTTTTCTCGTTCCTACGAATAAAACCTTTCCACCATTTTCAGCAATCTTCTTTAAAGCTGCATAAGCTTCTTCAATCTTCTTTGCTGTCTTTTCCAAATCGATAATATAAATATCATCTCTTGAAGTATAAATATATTCCTTCATTTTAGGATTCCAACGTTTTGTTTGATGTCCAAAATGAACACCAGCTTCCAATAAATAACTCATTGACACTACTGTCATCTTTCATTCCTCCTTTTGTTAAGCCTCCATTGTTTCGAAACGACACCACCAAGTTGGCACTAGGCATCGCAATTCACAATGTGTGTAATAAAAAAGCCATAACTAATATACCATAAACCAATCAGAAATAGCAAGCATTAAATCAGAGAATTTCAAGAAAACAATCAGAAGAAATAGGCTTTTACCACCAAACTATGAGACAACAAGAAAAAATATGTATGATGTGAAAGAAAAACAATAAGAATAGACTGTAAAAAAATTTGATGACACAAACTTTAGAAGCAAACCAAGTGTACGATCATAAAAGAAAAAAGAAAATAAGCACTGGCCTATCTTCTTCTATGATTTTATAACAACTCTTCTAATTTCGTACGAATCTTCGTACTTACCATACTCATATCCGCTTTTCCCTTTAACTTAGGTGTTACTTCCTTCATAATACGACCCATATCCTTCATACTCTCTGGTTTCACACTCTCAAATGCTTCTTCAATGATCTTCTCTACTTCTTCCATAGACAACTGTTCTGGCATATACTCTTCTAAAATCGCAATTTCACGATTCGTCTGATCAATCAAATCTTGACGATTTCCCTTTTCAAACTCTACAATCGATTCCTTTCTCGTCTTAATCTGTTTTGCCAAAACTCCAATCACATCTTCATCCTTCAATGTCTCTTTCTTATTAATCTCTTCTAACTGAATCGCACCCTTCACCATACGAAGAACAGAAAGTCTCTCCTTATCTTTCTCCTTCATACTCGTTACAATATCTTTTAAAATACGATCTTTCATACTCTTTCCCTTCTTTCACAAAAGAAGCCTTCCGGCTTCTTATTAGTTGTAACTTCTTTCCCTACGTTCCTTCTTACGACTATTTTTTCTAGCCTCTTTTTCACGAATTCTTCTTTTCACTCCAGGTTTTAAATATCCATCCTGAAGATCACGTACTTTTTTCAGGGAGCCGTTCTTAATGCCTCTTTGTTTAATAATTCTTAAAGCACTATCAATACCATCTTTCTTCACAACAACTCTTTCCAAGACATTTCCCTCCCTTCTTTGCTAGAGCTATTATAACATGTTTATCCTTAGGTTTCAAGCGACAAACAAGAAAAAATCAAAATATCGTATCATTCATAGTAACAAATATCTTTATCGATCAGTCTTCGAATAGAAGATCCTAAACTTCTCCCTAGCTCTAAAAGGATCGTAATCCCCTTTACAACCGAAGAAATCAAAGACCCACTAATCTCTCCACCATGTATCTCTTTTAGTGTTTGACTCTCTAATCTCATTCACATGCCTTCGGATGAACAAAGCCATCTATCAAACCAATGACAAAGGAAACAATACTACCAATCCCTAATATGACAGAAAAACTAATCTCTCCCCCATGAATTGTCTTTAATTCATTTTGATCTAACTTCATGCTATCACACTCCTTATCCACTGTTTCAACTGTTCCCACTTCGTTTGCTTTTTCGTAATCTCATAAATCAAATAATTTCCTTCCTGATTCTCTTCTTTTTTAATTTCTAACTCTAATACAACAAAATAATATTTTTGTCCATCCTCCCTCGTATATACTTCATCTGATATTTGTAACACATGACAACGTTCTTTTTGACAATTCCATGTTTGAATCTCATCTAAGTCTTCTTTTGTTAAATAGGTCTCTAACTGATTCTTCTTCCCCACTACCCCATATAATGTCTTCTTTCTCGTTGTCGGATAAAAAAGAAACACAGTAATCATCACCAACAAGAATAAACCTGTTATTACCAATAACATATTCCCTTGTCTTTGAAATGCTTGTTCACTTATCCATAACTTTTTCATATCAATCTTCGATCAACTTTCTATCTCGTACTGAAAAATGTCTCCCAAATAAATCACGATTATCCATACGATGGGAAATCACAATAAATGTTTTTTGAAAATACGTGTAAAAAAGATTTTTTAATATTTGTCGTTCTAAAGAAATATCCATTTCACTAAACCCTTCATCAATCATAAAAACATCAAATGGCTGTAGTAAAAAACGCGCTAAAATAACCCTCTGTCGTTCCCCTCCTGATAACTGTGAGCCATGATTGGTAAGCATCTGTCGTAACCCCTGAGGATGTCTTTGAATCACTTCTTCTAACTGACAACAACGGATTACTTCTACTAATTTTTCTTTTGAAACAGAACGATCTAATACAATATTATCAAACAGCGTTCCCTGAAATAAGGTCTCTTCTTGTGTCAGTAAAATCATCTTCGCATACAATCCCTCTTTCTGATAATCACATAAATCCAATTGGTTCAAATAAATCTCTCCCTTGTTAATTTCTAGTCTTCCACTTAAACACTTCAGAAACGTGCTTTTTCCTGTCCCACTCGCTCCCGTTAAAAGAATCTTATCACTTGCTGAAATACAAAGAGAAACATCAGAAAACAATAACTTCTTCTGGTGATATTCATAAGTGAATTGTTGTAGTAATAAAGTTTGAAAAGTAAACTCTTGAAACAAAGCTTTAGACTTTGGCTCTTCAAAAAAAGGTTTGATTCGTTCATAGTAAAATTGTAACTTGCCAAACGCATCACTGATCATCGGTAGTTGTTTGAAAACAGGAAAAAGGAATTGAAACATCGTGAGAAACAAGATAAAGTTTCCTAATGACACATTTTTTTCTAATGTCATCAAACTCTGATAAAGTAATAAGTAAAGATAGAGAAATAGAAAACAAAACTGATAAAAAAGATCAATCCGATGTTGTGCTTGAAAATAGGTATGAAAAGAAAGACTCATTTTTTCTAATCGACTCTCATATTTCTGAGTGAAAATAGACACGAGATCGGTGGTTGCTAAAAAGGAACGGTTTTCCATACTCTCCAAAAACAAAGTCTCTCCCTCTAATGCTTCCTTTCGACACGCCTCTTCTCTTTTCTTTTGCTTCTTTCGTACCCAGGTGTAATAAAAGTAAGTAAATAAGAAAAAAGGAAACAAGAAAAAGAAATACTCTCTATCTAAAAAACAAAGACAGAGAAAAAAACAAAAGGCAAATAAGAAATCGAGAAAGAAAAATTGAACACACTGTAGGAAAAGAGAAATCCATAAATACACTTCCTCCCTCTTCTCTAAGAAAAAAGAGGATAAACAGTGTTGAAATTGCTGATCAGAACGGGATAGAATCGTCTGATACAAAATACGATCTAGGAGAAGCTGAAGTTCTAATTGTAAGTAAGAAAAGAGACGTTTCAGAAAATAGGAATAGAGTTCGCGAAATAGGTGGAATAAGAAAAATAGAAAAAACAGAATATAAAAATAAGTGTTCTTCTTTTGATCGACGATTCCATTCACAAAATACTTGGTCGTAAAAGAAGTACATAACTGAAACCCTAAGAAAAAAATGAGTAGTGGAATAAAGAGAAGAACTGTTCTTTTATGTTCTTTTAAAAATGCATACAACAAGTTCTTGAAGGAAGAAGAACGCTCACATACAATCATCCCCATCGGTACCAACTCAATCATGATTCCCGTAAATATCTGGTGAAATTGTCTTAGGGTTAGTGTTTTGACCCCTTCTTTCGGATCGCCAACCAACACCTTCTCTTTTTTCTTATCATAACGATAAAGAACCATGTAATGATTTTGATACAACTCATTTTTAACAAGAACGATAGCTGGTAAGAGAAACTCTCCTCCAATCCAATCTTTCCATAGATACTTCTTTCCCTCAGCAGAAAAACCATGACGATTCAAAAACTGAATGATATGATAGGCACTTGTTCCATCTCGATCTAAACACAGTTCTTCTTTTAATTTTTGATAATCATAATCGCCGTGATAATAAAGTAAAATACTCTTCACGCAAGCTGGTCCACAATCATTTTTCTCTTCTTGTAAATAACACGGATATTTTCTCATACTTCATCCTCTCCTACTAATTACTTACAAAAAAAGAGGGGGTAAGACCTGCAAAAAAAAGAAAGAAATTTATCTTTCTTTCGTATAAATGTGAATTCGCTTAGAACCATAACGTTTTTCTTTTAATAATGTGAGATTGGTCTCTATTTCTTCTTCCCTTTCTGTTTCACAGACAATCTTTGCTCCATCTTCTAAAAGATCAAATTGTTCTAACTCTTCTAAAATCTTTGTCATAAAGTGATATTTATAGGGAGGGTCTAAAAAAATTACGTGAAATTTCATCTTACGTTCTTTAAAATAACGAAGTGCTTCTAAATAATCTTTCTTCATCACCACTGCTTCTTCAGTAATTCCTAACGTTCTTAAATTCTGTTCAATGGTTTGAATACAAATCAAATTAAAATCGACAAAGTAAACTTTTTTTGCCCCATTACTAATCGCTTCAATTCCTAGATTTCCACTTCCACTAAATAAATCTAAACAAACAGAGTTTGGAATATCCCCTTGTAACATAGAGAATACAGACTCTTTGACACGATCCATCGTCGGTCTCGTTCCAGCAATTTTATGTCCAGTTAAAAATCTTCCCTTGTATTTTCCACAAATGACTCTCATGCAATCGCCCCTAACTTTCAACCATTATTATAACATGATTTTTCCTTTCCTGACAACTTATGATTGCATCGTCGAAAAGACAGACTCTAAAAACTCAACAGTCTCAATAGCTTTTTCAATGCGATCACTTGTCCTTAGTTTATAAAAAGCTCTTACTTCTTCTAAAAAGGATTGCACAGAACTTGGATTGCGATTTAATTCTTTATACCAATAAGAATGACTTCGTAAATAAGTCAGATACTGTTCTTGACTTTTTAATAAGTATTGAACATCTAAAGACATACTTTAATCCTCAAAATGTTTATAAATGGGACGTGGTTGATAGGTCTTCTTCTCTTCTGTCTTAGGAGCCTTTGTTCCTAATTCTTGTAGTAATCCAACCACTCTTTGTAAACTAGAAACCCCATTTTGAACCGTATTTAAATCAATTCCCTTTAATAACGAAGCCATTCCCAATAACCCCTCTGTAATATTTTTCGACTCATTCTCTTTTGGTTTTACCGGTGTAGACTCTTTTTGTAGATATAAATTCCAAGCACTCTCTTCTTCTCCATATAAATCATAAATCTCATAAAACTTCTGCCAGTCCATCTCTCCTGTACGAACATATTTAATTAAACTAGGATTCTTTTTTACAAATGATTTAAATGCATCTACCTTTGTCACAAGCATCACCTTAATTTAATATATGTAAAAAAAGGAGAATTATCTCCTTTTCTCGTCAATTTCTTCTTTGATCTTTTGAACAAACTCTTCTAATTTGATTTTTTGTTCTTCTTTTTGACCAAACTTACGAACATTTACCGTTTCTGTCTCTTTTTCTTGATCTCCTAATACTAAGTTATATGGAATCTTACGAAGTTGTGATTCTCTCATACGATAGCCTAACTTTTCATCACGATGATCAATTTCAACACGTACTCCAATTTGTTCTAATGCTTCTTTTACTTTTTCGGCATATTCTAAATGATATTCACTATTGACTGGAATAATGTTTACTTGAACAGGAGCTAACCAAGTTGGAAAATGTCCAGCAAAATGTTCTGTAATAATTCCAATAAATCTTTCAATTGATCCAAAGATAACACGATGTAACATAATTGGACGTTTCTTACTTCCGTCTTTATCGACATAAGTAATATCAAAACGTTCTGGTAAATTCATATCTAATTGAATTGTTCCACATTGCCATACACGTCCTAGAGAATCTTTGACATGGAAATCTAATTTTGGTCCATAGAAAGCACCATCTCCAGGGTTTACTTTACATGTTTTTCCAGCGTGTTCACAAGCTTTTGCAAGTGCTTCTTCCGCTTTATTCCATACTTCAATGGAACCAATATATTTCTCTTCAGGACGAGTTGATAATTCAATCTCATAAGATAATCCAAAAATATGATAAACACGGTCAATAAAGGCAATTAAACGGATAATTTCCTCTTCTAATTGATCTTCTGTTAAGAAGATATGAGCATCGTCTTGCGTAAAAGTACGAACACGGAAAAGACCATTTAAAGCACCACTTGCTTCATGTCTATGAACTTGCCCTAATTCTCCTAAACGAAGTGGAAAATCACGATAAGAATGTAATCCATTCTTGTAAACAAGTAATCCTC
>CALVJU010000069.1 GCA_944332375.1 uncultured Bacilli bacterium | reverse complement strand
AAAAGAGGTATTAATCCATTTAAGGCTATTTTAGCTATATTTAATAATGAAGAACTTTTTGTACATTAAAAGAGCAATCAACAATGATTACTCTTTACTTTTGCGTGTCATAGTCTGAATAGTTACGGAGAATTTGTAAAGTGGAAAGATATCAGGTTTTACTTCTTGTAAAAGTAAAAAAAATATAGTACAATGATATAAGAATAACTAGAAAGATAAAAGGGGCGTGAGTTTATGAACGATCAAGTTCAGGTAAAAGAGCTTTTACTTGAAGATATTTTACCGAACCGTTTTCAGCCTCGTGTTAAATTTTCTGAATCAGAGGTTTTAGCACTGGCGGAATCTATTAAAAATCATGGTGTCATTCACCCTATTTTAGTGCGCCCAATTGGTGATAAGTATGAAATTATTGCAGGAGAAAGGAGATACAAGGCAAGTGAGATGGCTGGTAAAAAAACCATTCCAGCAATTATCAAACAACTAGATGATAAACAAAGTGCGGAATTAGCGCTCATTGAAAATGTTCAGAGAAAAGATCTTACTCCGATTGAAGAAGCACAATCTTATCGAAAAGTGTTAGATATGGGGTATTTAACACAAGAGCAATTGGCTCAGAAGTTAGGAAAAAAACAGTCGACCATTGCGAATAAACTTCGATTATTAAATTTAGATGAAGATGTACAAAATGCTTTATTATATGAGAAGATTTCTGAAAGACATGCTAGATCGTTATTGAAATTGAGTCGTGCCGATCAAAAGAAAATGTTAAAAGAAATTATTGATAAGCGTTTAACAGTAAGACAGACAGATTTAGAAATTCAAAAGTTATTGAATGCAAAGCAACAACAGAGTGAACCAAATAATACAGATGAAATTGAGATTTTAGATTTTCCAGAGGAAGAGACGGTGAATAAAATGAATGATAATATGACAGGACAATTTGGACAATATAATATACCTACACAAGGAATTCAAAATGATGTACCTAATACACAAGGAAGTATCACTCAACAAACAATTAATCCGGGATTTATGGATGTAGATAAGATTGTCAATACAGCACAAGATATTAATAGAGCAAATGGAAAAGATAAAAAAACAATAGAAGATTTATTAAAACCTGACGATCAGATGTTACAGATGGAACAAGCAGAAAGAGAAGCGTCACAACAATCTGAACCTGCTTTAAAACCTGGTAAATTCTTTAATTTAGCTGATTTAGAAGCAACAGATCATTCTTCACAATCACAAAATAATGGATATGTAGAAAATATTGATCGTGCTCAAGCAAATATGGATTTTGGTGTGAAACCAACGCCAACACCAGTGACGAATTTTGATTTTGATAAGTTCTTTGATGAAAAAGAACTTGGGAAGACATTGGAACCAGTAGCACCAACACCAACGCCAGCACCTGTAACTCCAGCCCCAGTGACGGAAAATGATTTAAATAAGACGGTATCTTTGAATCCAAAAGGAGAAGAAAATCCAGGATTTAAGGAGATTCCCGCAACAAATGAGTCCTTATTTCAATTTGGACCTACTGGAGGGAATACAACATCAGGACCAGTGAATATGGAGAGTAAACAAGAAAACATTTCCAATATTTCTAGTGAAAATAGTATGAATTCAAATTTATTTACTCCATCTTCTATGGTACAACCTTCAGTATCTGGTGATCATAAAGAACAGTTATTTGATTTTGGAGATGAAAAAGAGGAATCAGCAATTGATCTTACTCCACATGTAGAAGAAGAGAAACCTGCAGCCCAACAACCGGAACAATTATTTAGTTTTCATAGTACGGAACCACAAAGGATCGTTCCACCTACTCCGGCTCCAATTGAGCAACCGAGAAGGGAAGATCGTCCATCTGATCAATTGTTCCATTTTGGAGATACAAGTTTTAGTGAGAGTATGCCAAAATCAGAATCATTTGCGATTCATGATACACCTACTCCAAAACCAGTAGAACCGGAGATACCTATTTATACAGCTCCGAAACCGGAACCTGATCCAGTTTCATCAGTTAGCAATTTAGATAGAGAATTAAAAATACAGAAACCTAAGGAAGAAGAATTATTCAATGATATAGCAAAAGATGAGAAACCATTACCTATTCCACCAAAACCACAACAACCAGAGTCAACTACACCGGGATTGATTGAACCAACATTTATTGATGGATTAGATAAAGATATTATGCCAATCGAACCAAGTATTACAAATGATACAAATTCTTTCTTGTTTGATCCAGAAGAACCAGAAGAAACTTCAACAAGTTTTAAAGGACCTGGAGATTCTGCAATTTTAAATGAACCTAGTTTACAACAACCAGTAGAAGTTCCTGTACCACCTGCAAGAAAAGAAGTACAGGTAGAACCAACTCCAAAAACTGGATTTGATATTCAAAAAGTGAGTGGTGAAGTAAAGAGTTTTGCAGAGAGTTTGCAACAAAAGGGATATCAGATTAGAATTGAAGAATATGATTTTGAAGATTTATATCAAGTTGTATTTAAAATTAGAAAAGAGGATGAATAAGATCGCTGAAAAGTGGTCTTTTTTTGATGATCGTACTTTGGTATGAATGTAGAAAATGGGGTGTCAAATACTGGTGTTTTCTTTCTTTTTTATAAAAAATAAAATGTTTTTAAAAAAATGTTAAAAAGAGGGTTGACAAAACGATATGTTATTAATATAATGTTAGTAACAGATGCAGAAAAGCATCTGAAAAATCAATATTTTTGTTATTAACAAAATATTAAAAAGAAAGGATGAGATATTATGAAAAAACAATTGGAAGAATTAAGATCATTATTAATTATTGTTGATATGGTCAATGGCTTTGTGAAAGAAGGTGCATTAGCAGATCCTAACATTCAAAAGATTATTCCCAGACAACTAGAATTATTAAAACAATATTTGAATAAGGATAGTGCAGTCGTATTTATTAAAGATACACATGAGAAAAATTCTAGCGAATTTAAAAACTTCCCTCCTCATTGTATCAAAGGAACAGAGGAAGCAGAATTGGTGGATTACTTACTACCATATGAGAAACAGGGAATTTCAATCGAAAAGAATTCCACTAGTTTTATGGAAGCACCAGCATTTAGAGAGTTTATAGAAAAGACAAATCATTTAAAAGAAATATCAATCGTAGGATGTTGTACTGATATCTGTATTGCCAATGGAGCGATTGCATTGTCTAATTATTTAGATCAACAAAATCGTAACGTCGATATTATAGTTCATCAGGATGCGACAGCCACTTATGATGAGGAACATCGTCAAGCATACATTGATGCGGCTTATCTACTAATGGAACAAAAAGGAATTCAGTTAGTAAAAAATTTTAGAAAATGATATTAACAAACTATTAAAAAGAAAGAGGATGATATTATGAATCAAAAAACAATGATGACAGATTTATATGAGTTAACGATGGCTCAAACATATTTCCAAGATGGAAAGAAAGATGAAATTGTATATTTTGATAGTTTTTTCCGCAGTATTCCAAATCAAGGTGGTTATGCTTTAATGGGAGGAAATGAAGAAATTGTAGAATATATTAAAAATTTTCATTTCACAGCAGAAGATATTGAATATTTGAGAAGTACGAATTTATTTACAGAAGAATTTTTATCTTATTTGAAAGATTTAAAATTTACAGGAGATATTTATATGGTTCCAACTGGAACGCCAGTTTTTCCAAATGAACCGATTGTAACAGTAAGAGCTAAGACAATTGAAGCTCAAATTATAGAAACTGCTCTACTTTCTTATTTAAATGCAGGAATTAAGTTTACTACTTGTGCAAGAAAGTTAAAAGAAAGTGCTTTAGAGATTCCAATCATGGAGTTTGGTGCACGACGTGCAGATGGTCCAGATGCAGCTGTTATGGCAAGTAAATATGCTTATATTGCAGGATGTTCTGGAACTTCAAATGTGTATGCTGGAAAGAAATATCAAATTCCAGTTATGGGGACTATGGCTCACAGTTTTATTACTGATTATGAGGATGAATATGAAGCATTTCTTGCTTATGCGAAAATGTATCCAGAAAATTCTGTATTCTTAGTTGATACATACAATACTTTGAAATCAGGAGTACCGAATGCGATTCGTGTAGCGAAAGATTATTTAATTCCAAATGGGTATCGTTTGAAAGGAATTCGTATTGATAGTGGTGATCTTGCTTATGAGACAAAAATGGCTAGAAAGATGTTAGATGAAGCAGGAATGCAAGATGCGACAATTTGTATTTCCAATGGCTTAACTGCCAAAACAATAAATAGTTTAAAAGAGCAAGGAGCATGTTTTGATTCTATAGGAGCCGGTGATAATATTACTGCACCAAATATTCGTATTGGTTGTGTCTATAAATTGGCTGGATTAGAAGAGAACAATAAAATTATTCCAAAAATTAAAATTAGTAATGATAAAATCAAAACAACTAATCCAGGATATAAAAAAGTATATCGTTTTTATGACAAAGAAACAGGATATGCATTAGGAGATGTGATTACTGTTCATCATGAGAAATTACCAATGGATGAGTATACATTAATTGATCCTGAAAATAGACATAATCAGAAGACGATTCGTAATTATGAAATCAGAGAATTACAAGAACTTGTGTTTCAAAATGGAGTATTTGTAGGACCACAAATGAGTATTGAAAACTTACGTAATCATTGTGAAATAGAAATGAATCGTTTGTATCCAGAAATCAAAAGAGAAGAAATGCCACATCAATATTATGTCGATTTGAGTGAAGAGTTATATGCTTTAAAAGAAGAATTACTTGCTTATTATTCACAAGAAGAAAGAGGAAAAGTGTATGCGAAAAGAAAAGAAAATAGAACTTTTAAAAATTCTTAATCAATATCAAACGATCAAGAAAGAAAAAATAGAAAAGAAACCTTCTTTCTTATCCATTGAAACTGCTCGCTATCATTTAAATGGAAATATTACTTTGATTCGTGAAAAGATAAAGAAGAATCATAAAGATGGGTCGGCAATTATTGTGATACCAGTAACAAAAGAGCAAGAAATCATTACGGTGATAGAACCACGTGTTTGTATTAAAAATGGAGTTGGAGTGGGATTTCCGGCTGGTTATATCGAAGAAAATGAGACACCGGAAGAGGCTTCTATTAGAGAGTTACAAGAAGAAATTGGATATCAACCGGAACAATTAATTCCATTAATATCTTTTTATCAAGATGAAGGAATATCGAGTGCTTATAATCATGCTTTTTTAGCACGTAATTGTCAAAAAGTAAGTGAACAACAGTTAGATCCAGATGAATATATTCAATATATGAAATTTAAAACAGAAGAAATTGAGGAATTGATTCAAATGGGATATATCAATGGTTCTAATTCTTTATTGGCATTTCAATATGCGAAAGAAAAAATGAGGAGGATGAGAAAATGAAATTTGAAGTAGAAAAAGAAGTAAATCATATTGTAAATTTTATCAGAGATTATTATCAAAAGAATCATTTAAAAGGAGTTGTTATTGGAATCAGTGGTGGAAAAGATAGTGGTGTTGTTGCAGCTTTATTTACGAAAGCACTAGGAAGTGAAAATGTTGTTGGTTTTGCACTTCCATGTCATTCTCATCAAGAAGATTATCAAGATGCGAAACTAGTAAGTGATTATTATCATTTTCCACTATACCAGATTGACCTGACACCTGCTTTTGATGATATTAGAAAAGAAGTAGGTAAAATTCAAACAATTGATGAAATAACAACAAAGAATAGTGATATTAACTTGAAACCAAGACTACGTATGAGTGCTCTATATTATATGGCTGCCTTTCTATCAGAAATCAAAGGAGGAACTTATTTAGTAGCAGGTACATCAAATCTTTGTGAATTATATGTAGGATATTTCACGAAAGGTGGAGATAATGTTCATGATATTTCTTTACTAGCAAATTATACAGTAGAAGAAGTGATTGCTATTGGAGAGTATTTAAAAGTACCAGAGAAAGTACTTTATAAAACACCAAATGATGGATTGTCAAATCAAAGTGATGAAGAGAAGTTGGGTGTAACTTATCGTGATATCGCAAGTTATATTGAAGATAAAAATAGTGTTTCAGATGCAGTGGGAGAAAAAATTGAAAGATTGCATCAGAATAACCAACATAAGTTTCATATTCCAACTTGTCCAAGAGAAATTGAGGAGTCTTAAAATGAATACACTAAAATTAATTGTTATGGACAATATGAAAGAGTTAGGAAATCAAGTATTAAAGGAATTAGATGGGAATTATCAATTACATTGTAAAAATAGTCGTTTTTCAAATGGAGAAGGAAAAGTTGTAATTGAAAATGAAGTTAGAAACCAAGATATTTATATCCTAACAGATGTAGGTAATTATCATTGTTCTTATGATATGCATGGTATGAAGCATTTTATGAGTCCAGATGAGCATTTTCAAGATGTGAAAAGAGTTGTATCAGCGATTGGCGGATATGCGAATCGAATCACAGTTGTAATGCCCTTATTATATGCTTCAAGACAGCATAAGAGAAAAGGAAGAGCGTCATTGGATTGTGCCATTGCACTACAGGAATTAGAGCGTATTGGAGTGAATCATATTGTCACATTTGATTGTCATGATCCTAATGTATCGAATGCGATTCCAAATCTTCCATTTGAAAATATCTATCCGACAACAGAAGTGATTCGAACATTAAAGAAAGAGCAGTTAGATGATGTTTTAGTAGTGAGTCCTGATATGGGAGCAATGGAAAGAGCACGATATTATGCAGATATGTTAAATAGCGATGTCGGTGTGTTTTATAAGAGGAGAGATTTAAGTAAAATTATAAATGGAAAGAATCCAATTGTAGAACATGTTTATATGGGACCAGAAGTAAAAGATAAGAATATTTTGATTGTTGATGATATGATTGCTAGTGGTACTTCGATGTTAGAAGTAGCAAAAGAGTTAAAAAATAGAGGGGCAAAGAAGATTTATATGTGCGCAACGTTTTCATTATTTACAGAGGGAACGATGGAATTTGAAAAATATTATCAAGAAGGTATTTTTGATGAATTGTTCTCAACAAATTTATCTTATGTACCAAATAAAATCAAAAAGAAGAAATGGTATCATGAGATTAATTTTGGACCTTTTTTAACACAAATAATAGTAAATCTACATGAGAATCGAGAGGTTATGGAAGGGACAGAAATGGTATGAAAATAGGTATTTTTGGAGGATCATTTAATCCTCCCCATCGTGCTCATTATGCGATTGCAAAATATCTCTTAAATAATAAAATTGTAGATCAAATTATTTTTGTTCCAACTGGAATTCATTATCAAAAAGAGGGATTAATTGATGATGTTCATCGTATGAATATGATTAGTTACTTTGCTATTCGAGAACCAAATATGTCTGTTTCCGATTACGAATTAAAAAATAAGCGTGTATATACATATCAAACTCTAGATTATTTTCAAAGTATTTATCCAGAAGCTGATATTTATTTTATATTAGGGTTAGATAATTTATTGGAAATAAAAACTTGGAAAGAGTATCAATATTTATTAAAGAAATATCACTTCCTTTGTGTTGATAGAAAAATAGATCAAGAAACAGACATTCATTTGACAAAAGAGGAATGGAAACATATTCATTTTATCGATGCTCCAAAATTAATGATTAGTTCGACTATGATCAGGAAGAAAATCAAAGAAAACCAAGAGGTTTTAGAAACATTTCCTCCAATTTTGGAATATATAAAACAGAATCATTTGTACGAATAAAACTAAACCTATACTGTATATTTTGTCAAATTATGTTATAATCAAAATATAAAAAAGAGGTGGATTTATGTATCAAACGGAAGAAGAATTTTTAGCGCATTACAATCCAAATGACTTTGAACGACTTTCTATGACGACCGATATTTTAATATTTAGTGTATCAAGTCAAGAACAAGGAAATTATCGAAAACTTTCAGAAAAAAATTTTAGTGTATTACTAGTAAAAAGAAAAGATTTTCCATATAAAAATAAATGGTGTTTACCAGGTGGTTTTGTAAAAATGGATGAAACATTAGAGGAATGTGGAAAACGTGTTTTAAAACAAGAAACAGGTATTTCTCATATTTATATGGAACAATTATATACATTTAGTGATGTGAATAGAGATCCTCGTATGAGAGTGATTTCTACAACTTATATGGCACTTGTTGATAAAAATCGTCTAGAAGGAAAATTATTAGAAAATGCCTGTTGGTTTCATGTGATTCCTGTTGAAAGTCATGATGAAATTGTATTTTCTTTAGATAATGGTGTGGAGCATTTCTCATTTACGGTAAAAAAGAAGCAACTTGATAAGACTAATACACAAGTTCAATTTGAACGTGTAAAAAACGAGCAAATTGCTTTTGATCATGATCTTGTTATCGCAACAGGAATGGATCGTTTGAAAAACAAAATAGAATATACGGATATTGTATTCAATATGATGCCAGAGGATTTTACATTAGGAGAATTACAACAAGTGTATGAAGTGATTCTAGGAAAGAAGTTATTAGATCCTGCTTTTCGTAGAATTATTAAAAATAAAGTAGAAAAGACAGATAAAATGAAAACAGGTGAAGGACATAGACCTTCCTACTTATATCGTTATCGAGGAGAATCTTAATATAGATTCTTCTTTTTCCTTATGAAATATGATATAGTATTAGTAATCATGAGGTGAAATATGAAGAAGAAATTATTTCGTATTATTCTTATTGTAATGGTAGCTTTTATTGGTGTTTTTGGTGGATATCAGTTATATCAATATATCCGTGTTTTAACAGCAAAAATAGAAGTTACAACAGTATCTAATTTAACATTAGAGTATGCTTCTAAAGTAAAAGTATCTGAATTAATTTCTAGTATAAACGGAGAGATAACGGATGACTATGAGATTGATACTTCTAAATTGGGACAACAAGAGATTAAGTTTGATTTTGTAAACGATGATGGAATTCCCGTTTCTTATACTTTTGAAGTGACAGTAGAAGATACAGAAGAACCGTTAATTTGGCTTGGAAATACTTACTATACTACAGTTGGAAGTGATCTTAATTTAACAGATAAAGTGTTGTGTGGAGATAATGAAGATGATACGCCAGTATGTGTGGTAGAAGGAAATTATGACTTGAATACACCAGGTAATTATGAACTGGTATTTAAAGCAACAGATAAAAGTGGGAATGAAACAGAACAACCATTTACTTTAATTGTTGAAGACCCAGAAGAAGAATTAGAGGAAGAAAATCAAGAGGAACAACCAGAGCCAGAAGTTGTATACACAGAATTTCAAGATGTTGTCGATCAATATAAAAATGAAAATACAGAGATCGGAGTTGATTTATCAAGTTTTCAAGGAGATGTAGATTTTGAAAAATTAAAAGAAGCTGGTGTAGAGTTTGTAATGATTCGTGTTGGTAGTAGAAGAGGAATTGATACAGACTTCTTTCTAGATTCCCAATTTCAAAATAATATAAAGAATGCGAATAAGTATGGGATCAAAGCTGGAGTATATTTTTATTCTTATGCTGCATCTATAGAAGATGCGAAAAAAGAAGCACAATGGGTTTTAAAACAAATAAAAAATTATGATATTGAGTTGCCGATTGCTTTTGATTGGGAGAACTGGAGTTATTATAATGATTATCATTTGAGTTTCTTTAACTTAACAAGTATGGCAGAAGCCTTTGTAGATGAAGTAGAAAAAGCAGGATATGATGGTATGATTTACAGTAGTAAAACATATTTAGAAAATATGTGGATGCCTTTAGAAGATGATGTTTGGTTAGCTCACTATACTGATACAACTACTACTTATCAAGGAGATTATAAAATGTGGCAGTTATGTGAAAATGGAAAAGTAGATGGTATTTCTGGAATGGTTGATATTAACATTTTATATTTAGATAAATGAAAAAACACGTACTTTCACGTATGTGTTCTTTACTTTACATTATTGTTATTTGACATCAGGATCTAATGGTTTTTTCAGTTCTTTTGTTTCAATGATTGTATGATCACTTAAGACGCTGTAATTTGCACCGAGATAAATAATGTCGTCATGATATTTTTTATAAACATCGCTTTCTACAAATTGATATTCGCATGGAACATCTTCATATTTTGTACACTCTTCCGTTTCGATTTGTTTTAAAAAGAAATATCCGCGATCAGTTATAAGAGTGGTAATTGTTTCACTATCAAGTGATAAGTCAATACTATCTATTGTACTTGCTTCGTAAATTGTTCCATAAGTTTCTTTTGGTATGACGAGTTCTTCATTGACTAAATGATAAGTTGTAGTTCCATTATAACTTGTTTTATAACTTTGTTTCCATATTTGTCCATCTGTTTTTAAAACCAAATAAGTATATGAGTCCAAATAGTTGACAATTGAAACAATGTCTTCTCTGGCAAGAATTGGATTTGCATTCATACAATAATTAGAGTCATATCCACATTGTTCAAGTTGATCTGTTTCTCTGTTATATGCATATTGTTGATTGTTTTGATCAAATAGATAATAGGTAGAATATTCTTGTTTTACTTTTGAAATTTCTATATTTGTTTCTACTTTCTTACAACTTTGATGATTACTAAATGTTTTTTCTTGATCCAAAATAATTTGATAAATCGAATAATCATCTAAAATCATAAAATCACGATCGACTGCGATGACTTGATGATCATTTAATGCATCACATACAAAGTTTTCCCCAATATAGTATAGTTCTTTTTTTGAACTATGAACGTGTTCAAAATCATGATATTTGAAATATTCCATGAGATTACTACTATTTGTTCTTTCGTTGTCTAAACGTCTTTCTTCCAGTTTATTGGAAATCAAAATGTAACCCAAGTAAATTAGAACAATAACAACTCCAATGCAGATTATGATTACAAGAAATTGAAATATTTTTTTTATTACTTTCATCTTTACTCCTCTTTTACTAGTAATATGTGTATCAACAACACATATTATTTCTATTCCTTTCTAAAATCATTTTAACATATTTGCAAATAGAAAGGAATAAATTTTTCTAAAGTGTTAAATGCTATCAGAATGAAGGGTGCAAAGAAATGTAAAAAAGTAAACAAAGATTTTTCTTTTTTATAGATTACTGATATAATGAAGGTGGTGATGGTAATGACAAATATCGAAAGAATTGATCAAGCATGTTGGGAAACTTATCAAAGATATCAGGGAAGATATTCAAATCCAAACAAAATCTATGAACATCTCAGTTATGCTTTAAGTGAAGGACTTAGGTCTAATTTTTCTGGATTTACGAGACAAAATGGTGCAAGAGAACTAGTAATGTCCATGGAACCACATGAATTTGAAGCAGAGTTTTTAAAATCATTGGTACGTTCTGTTGCATATAAAAGAGAAACTATGGATCCAGAATTTGGAAAAGGGACAGCTATCTTTAATTTAAATGCAGTAACAGATCAAACACCAGTCTATATGATAGAAAATGGTCTTGTTGCGGTTATGTTAGATGTGAATAGGGATCCTGAATCCTATGACATGGAAAGAGGACAAATTGGTTTTGAATGGATGAACTATCAACCTATTAGAGATGCGGTGATATCTTCTTTTGTTCACAATCGTTATGAAAGAAATATAAGTGGGCGAGTAAATGACAGCATGCTTACACCAGAAGAAAAAGAATTAGTTAATGATATAGATATCTATTCTATACGTAGGCAGAATGGTTTTCATATATAAGTATGAATTTAAAATGTTCTGATAGTATGTTGAAATGCATACTATTTTTTTGATAATTGTGTTAATATATATTATAGAAGCAACTCTTATAGAAAAATATAAGTGATTAGAAAATGGTGAAAGAATGGATAATAAAAAAATAGCAAAATTCGAGGTATCGTTTATTGGTGGAAATCCCAAAGTATTTAGATATTTAAATCAAAATAATTCAAAAAGTATAGATATATTTATAAGCAAAGATGGATATTGTAACAAAGGAAAAACATGTGCTACTATTGGAATGAATGAGATTGAAACCGGATTAAAACAAAGTAAAAAGAAAGTAAGATTTGAATTGATTGCTTTAGGAAAGTCAAATCTCTTTAAATTAGAAAATATCCTGGCCACTACAGCTTTTGAAATTAGAGATAAGAAAATATGTCAATATGGCATGGTAATACCAGACGTTGTTAGAAAATATATAAAGAGTACAAATATGGAACATATACTTTTGCTTTCTCCAACATTTTGGGAAAAGTATGCTCCTTTAGAAGAGGAAGAAGAAGTAGTCTCATGGTTATTACTTGTTCCCATTTCAAATGATGAAGCAGTATATATACAAAAGCATGGCGTAGAGCAATTTAAATCATTACTAGAAGAAAAGAACGTGGATATTTCTGATTATAATAGAGAATCAATCGTTTAATGTATGGGAAAAAATAGGACTATAATGAAAAAAATGTGATAATGGTAATGACTATTACAAAGGAGTAGACATATGAACATTCCAAAATTAAAATTTAAAAAAATGACTTTGAAAGAAAATATAGATACGATAAAGTGGGCATATTATGAAGACAATGGAACTTTAAGTGTTCATGATTTTACTACTCAATATTTTCCACAATTAGCGCATTTAGATAAAAATCTTTCCAGAAAAGAAGTATATCAAATAATAGAACAAGTAGTGAAAGAAGAATATGAGAAGTGTGAAGAAAAGATCAATCAAGAAGTAATACGATACAATCATATATGGGAAAATTATAATGATATTTATTTTCAGACATTAGAAACCTATTTAGGTGTGAGATGGCCAAAAAATTTAAATATCATTGATGGAAAAGTTGGATTGATTCCAGTGTTTCCAAGATATTTAGATCATTTTTGTTTTTCCATCTCTACTGAAGTGGAAGATTGGAAGATAATAGAAACATGTGCTCATGAAACTTTACATTTTTTATGGTTCGAAAAATGGAAAATTATGCATCCAGAAATTCCAAGAAGAGAATATGACGCCCCATTTCTTACTTGGCAATATAGCGAAATGGTAACAGATCCAATTTTAAATAATCAACCTTTCTCTACTATGTTTCCATTTCATGAATATGGCTATGATAGTTTTTATAATATGTATGATGGAGATGTATTAGTAATGGATCGTCTTAGAGAAATTTATAGTGAAGATATTGGAATAGAAGATAAAATCAATAGAGGCTTTGAATATGTAAATAATGTTTTAGAGAAAGAGGAAAAAAATGATAGAGACAATTTGTCATGACCATCTTTTAGAGTGTTTAAAGAATGAAGGACAGCATAAAGTTGGAGAAGAAATGTTAAAATTTAGTAAAAAAATTGGCAGAATAAAGACAATAGATGATGTTGCTCACCTATATCAATTGTTTATGACTAACATGAAAAGAGATACAGAAAATAAAGTAAAAAAGTTTACAAGGACTAGTGAGGAAATTTTTCGTGATAAAATATGGTCAGGTTGTAGTGATGTAGGAACTGCTCTTGCCCCTATTTTACGAATGAATGGGGTTCCTACTATTTATGTTCAAGCTGCCAAAATAGATTGGGTGAAAGATTTACAAAACCATAATGATGGTGCATATTCACATCAAGGACATATTTTTTTAGAAATCTATCTAAATAGTAAATGGATGTTATTGGATTCTACTGCGGGTATTATTTATCCGGATTATGATTATCATAACGATTCTTTACCAAATCAATATTATGTTTTTTCAAAATCTCTTACTGGCCATGAAGTTGGTTGTACGAATTTGAAAAAGAATAATCAATTAATGGATGATTTATTTACTCAATTTGATATAAATTTATATCAAGATCCAAAATATGAAAAAATAGAATTAGCAAATGGAAAAAAATAATATCAGGATACTTTGAAGACTATCGGTATATTGTGGGAGGAGGATTATAATAATATGGAAGAAAAATTAGTTAAACTAATCATTGCGATTTGTGATTGTGAAGAATTGGTATATTGGGATGTACACCAAGAACAGAATATAGCATATATTCATTTGTTTCGTGAGATAGATCATCTAGATTTAAATATGAATGAGCAAGAAATAAAAAAAATAGTAAGTATAAATTATGATTTCTTCAAAGAAAGTGACTGGTCATGGTGTAAAAATCAGAAATGGTTACAATTATTAAAAAGAATGGAATCCATCAAAAAAGAGGATGTATTACCAAAAAGAGAAATTGTTCATGATACCACTTTACTGTTAAACTATTTAAAATTATGTCCAAAATTGGCTCTTTATTTTCCAGAAGAATGGATAACAGAAAAAAAACATATCAAAGAACTATGTTTGCGTAATATATGTGCGGTGGAATATGTTGATTTGAAAAAAATAGATGTTTCTCTTTTATTAGAACTCATGAATGAAAGTTTTGAAAATGCTCGATACATTGCTCTACGTTTTGAAGGATATAATGATGAAAAGATTTCTGTCTCTGAAAAAAATGGTTCAGAAATTGCTAAAGAGGTAGCGGAAGCTCCTGAAGTTATGAAACTTAGAATGGATACTTTAAAAAAGGTATTACAATTTGAAGATCCAACTATATTTTGTAGATTTAGTGAGCAAACAAGGAATAAGAAAGAAATTTATTCGATTGCACTAAAAAGAATGCCAGAATTAAGAGTATATGTAAATCAATAGAATCAATTAAAATTGTTTTATCAGTTTATTGAATTGAACAAGGAGCTAAGAATACAGTAAATAAGAGTAAAAATAATCAATTGAAAAAAATAAGATAGAATTTGATAAAAAAGATTCTATCTTATTTTTTTCTTCGCAAACTTTAGAAATTTTATACACGACAAAAAGAGGCAAAAGGCCTTTAAAAAAATTTTTTGAAAAAAATAGTGATTTCAAAGAACAAATATAGTATAATTTAAGTATCAAATCTTAGTTGAAAATTTATTTCAATGTTCATAAGATTTGGGTTTGGTGAAGTGAGTGACTCTACAAGGTATGCACTTACTTCTTTTAATTTGAGCATTAATGACTTGGTGTGTAAGTCGCCTTGTTCAAGTAATTGCCTAATCGTATGAGCAAATTGAATAAAAAAATAATGAGCTTTCATGGCATTATCGTTTCTACTATTTAAATGAGTGATATTAAAAGTTCTATGCTTTTGAGTATAAAAACCTTCGTTTTCAATTTTCCATCTATTTCTACCCAATTTAACAACATCTTTAATATTGTCATTATTTACAGGAATATTACTTATATATCTAAATATTGTTTTTTTATTATTTTTAGCTTTCTCGATAAATTTAAAAGCATGAACAGTAATATCTTTATATTTAATATTTGTAGATAAATAATAATCTTTAATTGTCGATTCATTTTCTAATAATAGATTTCTTTCGAAAGTAGAGTTGATTTCTTTTAATCTATCAGGTTTTAAATTAAAAATATAAAACCATTTATTTCTGTTACAAATTTTAATAATAGGTGTAGTCGCATAAAGGCCATCACCAGAAATAATAAATTTCTGTTTTGGATAATTTTTTTTAATCCTCTTAATCATTCTTTTAAAAGCGTTTGTTTCACAATCTTGTTTTTGTTTATTGGTAAGCATTTCATCATTTTCAATAATTTCAGAATCTACACTAATCACAATATTACCAACACATAGTTTACATTCTAATACATATTTATAATAAGAAATTTTGCCGTCTTTATGTTTCCTTTGTAGACAATTACTATTCAAATTATAATTGTGATTAGATAAACCAGTTCCATCAAAAATAAGTTGAAAAGCACCTTTATATTTATACTTATCAAACATTTTGGAACGAATTAAAGCTTTAACAATATATGTTTGTATATTTCTTAATTCATCTATTTTTATATGAACAAAAACATCTTGGATAGTTTCCCAATAAGGTAATTCATCTAATTTTGTTTGACAAATTGTTGAAATGTTTTTAATACAAGCATCCGTATTAAAAACATCGTCCGAAATAATGGATAATGAAGTCAATCCACATAAAAGTCCGAATAATCGAGTTACACAAATTACTTTCATGTCGTAAGTGACAAATGATTGATTTCTTGTATCTGTTAAATTATAAAATTTATTAAACAGTTCAGGCAAATACTTTTGTATTATTGCATATAAATTCCTAATTAAATTTTTATCTTTTCTTAATTCTCTTCTTTGTTTTCTATTCATCACTATATAACCGCCTTTTATTATGTAGTAATTATATCAAATTCTTTTCGAAAAAAATTTACTCTTATTTACTGAAAAGTTTAATTTTGATTGGATAAAATGTTTAATTTTGATTGGATAAAATATAAAATTATGATAAAATTAGATTGCAAGTATATGAAATAAGGAGGAGTGATTATCAATGAAGTATGTAAAATATTTAGGTGTGGCTTTAGCCATAACTACTGTTATGGCAGTTTCAGGTGTATCTGCAGCAGCTTATCAAAGTTATGTTGGTTTTAAATTACCAGCTTGGCAAGGAACAGTTGATGCAGGAACATTAACAAAAAGTGATTACGAAAATCATGTTATAGGTGTGTTAAGTACTCAAGACACAAGAGATTTTAATGTAAGACTAACTGGTAAAGGACTTTCTGGTGCAACTGGTACATCTCCTTGGGTTTTAGTAGAAGTTACTCAAAATAGTTCTAACACTAATTATAGTGTTGTGAAAAAATTTAGTACAGAAACTTCTTCAGAAGCGTATGGTATGGTTCCAGGAAATGTAACTATGACTATGAAAGCTCGTAATACTTATCTTTCTACTACTTATTTCAATGGTACATGGTTTGTATCTGAATCAGTATATAATCAATTAAATTAAAAATAGTTGTGCGTTGTATGTTGTATGTTGTATGTTGTATGTTGTATTTTAAATAATTAAAAATAATAACATTCATATACTTGCAACTATTTTTTTAGGAGGTATTATGAAAATCTTTTTAAAAAGAAATAAACTTTTACTAATATGTTTATTATTATTGTTATTATGTGTAATATTATCTCTTGTAAAATATAAAATCGATTTTAATCATTCAATAGATGAATATAATAGAGTTATGGAGTATTTAGATAAAAATCCTAATACTTCTCCAATTATTCCAAAAAAACCAATAATGTATGATACATATTCATTGTTCAGTTATATTATTGTAGACAGTCCTTTGGCAATTATAATGTATGTTATGCCATTTATTATTATGTTATGTGGAATTTATGATTTTTATTCAAAAATTAAAACAGGATATTTTAAAGACGAATGTATGAGAAGAAGCTATAAGAAGAATCTTATTGTTAATATATTGGGTTCTTGGAAAAATGCTATTATTATACCAATATTTATTATAGTTTTATTTGTTGGATGTTATATTACAACTAGAAGCTTTGATATTAATAAAACAATTGAGTTTTACGATTATTCACTAATAAATAGGCAATATTTAGATAAATTACCAACCTATTTCATAACTTATACTATCAATTTGATTTTTTTAGCAATTTTTTATATTAATATATCTATTATAACAGCAAAAA
>CALVJU010000068.1 GCA_944332375.1 uncultured Bacilli bacterium | reverse complement strand
GATCGACTTTTGACGTATCGGTCGACAAATGTTTTCAAAAAATATCAATTAAAATTGTGGTATTTGTTTTGTTCGGAATGGAAGAGTACGCGTAATTTGAAGTATATGCAGGAAAAGGTATTTGAGGAATATCGCGAAGGAAAGAATCCACTTCTTTTGGAATCACTGAAAAAATACAGAAAAGAAAAGGGATATTTGTTATTTCAAGATATGATTCCTATTTCTCTTTCTTTGTTAAGAGAAAATAAAACAGTGATATCAGATTATCAATATCTTTTTGTAGATGAGTTTCAAGATATCTCAAAAGAAAGATTTCACTATATCGCAGAATATACAAAGAAGGTAGGAAATGCATTGGTTGTAGTGGGGGATGATTATCAGAGTATCTATCAGTTTGCGAATTCCGATATCAAATATTTTACAGAATTCTCTCAGTTTTTTGAAAACTCGCAACGTATTTTTTTGAAAAACACATATCGCAATAGTCAGGAATTATTAGATTATGCGCGAAAAGTGATTTCTAAAAACACGGGGCAGATCGATAAAAGACTTTGTTCAAATCATCATTTAAAAGATCCAATTCAAGTGATTTATTATGCTAGTATTGAACAGTATGCACATAAAATTGCTGGTATTTTAAAACAATTATTTGAGCGAGAAACGAAGTTAAAAGTGTTGATTTTAGCTCGTTATCAATTTGATTTTGAAATTATGCATGAAAAGTCTATTCAACGAACGTTAAGGAAATGTCCAGAAACTGTCCAGATAGACATGTTAACCATTCATAAAGCAAAGGGGTTAGGGTATGATGAAGTGATTCTGTTGAATTTAAGGAAGGGCAAGTATGGCTTTCCGAGTACTGTGATGAAAGTGGATATCGAGGAAGAAAGACGCTTGTTTTATGTAGCGCTTACACGGACGAAAAATCATGTCTATTTGTTGATTCCAAAACAAAATTCCTCTATTTTTGTAGAGGAACTTCTAAAAGATTAGAAAATAGTAAGCGTATTGCTTTTCTGTCAATATTACATATTATACTATAATTTTTTTAAGAAAAATAGTTCACTACTTGAAAAACGGAAGAAAATTTTATATAATGTTATATAGAATAAAAGGAGGATAAAAATGGGGAAGGTAACAATTAAATTAAATGGAATAGATACTTCAGTAGATCTGATTCGTTATTTTGAATTGAATGGCAAACAGTTTTTAATCTATACTTTGGGAGAATTAGATAATCAGGCTTATCAGATTTCTTATATCACGAAAATAGAAGATCATAAAGGACAACTCTTAAGTGGAGAAGAATGGACTTTAATGACTGCCATTATTAAAAAGATTGCTGGAGAGGGTGCGACAATTTCTGAATTAGTTGATTTGCCGGCATCGTCTTTACAGGGACTCGATGTTTATTATACGAAACCATTTAAATTGCCTATGGCTTCTACGAATTTGTTGTGTGCAAAAGAAGTGAAAGAGATTGCTGTAGAAAAAAAAGAAGTGACAGAACAAGTACCATCTTCTGATACTGTAAAAAAACAAGAATTAGAAAATGATGCAGACCCGGTTCTTACAGAAAAGTATACGTTCCATGTGCAGGATGAACCAGTAGTACCAGATGAGAAAGTAGAAATTCTTGCTTTGGAACCTTCTAAAATGATTTCTTTCGAGGAATTTAAAGAGGATATGAATGATTTTGAAGATAAGCTAGATATTGATCAATTTGAGGAAATGAAGTTAGAGGAATTACCAGAGACGGAGCCATTGATGGCAGAAGAAGATCATAAGGAAGATGAAAAGGATATGAATCAGAAGAAGACAATTAAGGAAACGTTAGATGCATTGTTTGATACAACTGCAATGGATAGCGAAGAGTCTCCTGTTTCAAATAACGGCAAAGATAAGACGATTGCAAATCTAGAACATATGAAGACAGAGGTTAAGAAAACACCGATGAAAAATCGTATTGTTTCTGAGAAGTTAGCAAGCCCTACATTTATTCCAATTGTTCCATTTAAAGAGGAACAAAAGGAGTCATCAAAAGGGTTATTCAACGGTCTTTATGAGTCATTATTTGATCGTAAAAAAGAAGATACACCTCAGGAAGAGGAGTTAAAACCAATTTCTATTGAGGAATTTGATGTTCCTGATCTTCCAGATGAGATAGAAAATCAGGAATCTGATACTACGACTGGGGAGACTGGAAAGATTGACTATGAGAAGTTAGAAGCAGAGATTGCAGAACTTCGTAAGCAGATTCAAGCATTAGCAAATAAAATTGATCAATAATAAAATTACACATCTCAGTCTTTGGGATGTGTTTTTTTTGTGTGTTAAGAGTTGAAAATAAAAAAATGAACAATTTCTTGCTCATTTTAAATTCATAAATGGTGTCCCGCTGGAGATTCGAACTCCAGACCCTTTGATTAAAAGTCAAATGCTCTACCGACTGAGCTAGCGGAACAATACATAAAAATAAGTGGCTGCCTCGGCTAGATTCGAACTAGCGCATGCC
>CALVJU010000067.1 GCA_944332375.1 uncultured Bacilli bacterium | reverse complement strand
CAAAGAAAACCTGAAGATCCCTATCATTATCCGATTTCACAAAAGCAAGCATTTCTGATTGCAAACCACAATGAGAATTTAAAGACGGATTTTTGTAGGAACAAAAGAGGAAATATTACCTACTTATTTTTTGAAAAAGCACGTGTTCGTCCTGTAGAATTATTAGGGCGAATGTTTTGGCACGTGCAGATATTAAGTGGTGAAATTTCAGGGATGAAAGTGACAGATAAATATGATTATCATTGGGATGGTGTTTTCTCGAAAAGAGATTTAAAATTATTACAGTGTTATATCGATGTGAATACTGGTGAATATTTTTACTTGGAAGAAATCCCTAAGAAAAGAGATTGGAAATTTTGGAGAAAATGGAGAAGAAAAAAATAAGAGAATATATCAAATTAGATGAATGGAAAAAAGAATTGAAACAACAGCATTTCGATCAAATTTATATAGAATTGCTCAAAAGGACATATGATTTTATTACAGACCTAGTCCAAGAGAAAAAAATCCCGTTAAAAATAGACCGTACAGATTTTAGTACAGATCAAATTTATTACGTGAAACGTATTTTAGAAGAAAAAACAATTTCGTTTGAATCTCTGATCACACTATTAGAAGCATTTTTAAATTGGAATGTAGATCCACTTGATTCTTTTGATACAAAGGAAGAAAGACTAAAAAGAATGATTCGTTTATACAATTCTAGTATTCGCGAGTTTCAATCCTATGAGAATTCAAAAAAAGAATTAGAAGGAAAAAACTTTGAAATAGAGTTAGAAAAACGAACAAAAAAATTAATACAGACATTTCAAGAAATGATGAATTATAAGCAAAAACCGTATCAAGATGATTGGGATTTTGCCCATTGGATTCATGAAATTGATTTGCACTATCATTTTTATCACGAACTCTTAAAAGATGCTTTATCACTTGTTTATGAAGGTGGAATCAATGTCGAAATTATTGATTATGGTTATGATACAATCGATGCTGATGAGATCGAAATTCTTCAGTATTTAGATGATTTATATTCCATTTTAAATGGAAAAGAGGAGAACTATAAAGACCATGCGAATGATTATTTAGATGTAGATTTAAAACCTGGGCAAACGTATTCTGATGTCTTTGATGAGAAAGAAGAACAACTTGTTCAATTATTAAAGAAAATGCTTGATGAAATTCATGTTCCTTATCAAAGAGAGGATTTTCCTTATTTATCTACGCTTGTGTGTGAACATTACCCATATTATGCACAAAATTTAATGAGTCTAAGAGGGAGTATGGCAAATCCAAACAACACTATGATTGCTATGGTAGATCGTTTGGAGATGGTATATCAATTCTTTTTAAAAGATTATAAAAATAGAGAAGAAAACATGAAAAAGTATTTACAGGATCATCCAATTGAGGAACCAGAATTCCGCGAAAACTAATTGACCAGGACTTCAAAATAGGATATACTATAAGTATATCAATTGTCTGTGTGAAGGAGTATATTATTTCTTTTATGGTAGAGACTATGTGGTTGGTGAAAACATAGATAAAAAAATAATAGAAGACATTACACGTAGGGACAAGCGTGTTACTCGCGTTAAGAGCTAAGTGTATAGACTAGTCTATGAATTAAGGTGGCACCGCGGTAACTCGTCCTTAAGTCATGGGCTTTTTTGTACTTGGAAAGGTGGATATGGATGCAGATACAAGATGCGATTGAAAAAAGAAGAAGTGTGAGACATTTTACAGAGCAAAAAGTGAGTGAAGAGGATATTGCTCGTATTTTAAAAGCAGGGACATTAGCGCCTTCTGCTCATAATCAACAACCATGGTTTATTCACGTTGTAGAAAATGAAGATTTGAAAGAACAGATCGCCGATCAATTAGAACAAACAGGGGAGGAAGGAATTCAAAATACTGCCCGTATTATCAAAGAAGCAAATGTTTTATTTGTTGTCTTTGAAGAGAAAACAGAATTAAGTGTCAAAATGCAACAACAATCGATTGGGGCACTAATGGAGAATATGTGCTTAGAAGCAACGGAATTAGGAATCGGTAGTTTATGGATAGGACATATTTTACACTGTGAAAAAGAAGTTCAAAAGATTTTTCACGAAAAAAGAAAAGTGGCTTGTGCTCTTGCTTTAGGATATACAGAAAAATTCCCAAGTCCAAGACCACGTAAAAACTTAAAAGATATGATTAAAATACATGATGAGGAGGAGTCAGAATGATACAAAAACCAAAAGGAACGTATGATGTTTTTGGAGACTATGGAAAACAAATTAAATATTTAGAGAATTTATTAAATACTTTAATGGATACCTATCACTACGAATATGTGAGAACACCTATTTTTGAATCGAGTTCTCTATTCCATAGAGGGGTAGGAGAAACAACAGATATCGTAAGTAAAGAAACTTATGATTTTAAAGATCGTGGGGATCGTGACATGACACTTCGTCCAGAGGGAACTGCAGGAGTCGTTCGTTCTTTTATCGAGAATAAGATGTATGCAAGGGCAGATATGCCTGTGAAAACTTGGTACTATGGGCCTATGTTTCGCTATGAAAGACCACAAGCAGGACGTTTTCGTGAGTTTTATCAATTTGGTGTAGAAGTATTTGGAACACCGAGTCCGATGATGGATGCAGAAGTTATCAGTATTCCTGTTACTTTGTTTCGTTTATTAGGATTAAAAGGAATTCAAGTAAAAATCAATAGTTTAGGAGATCAAGAATCCAGAGAACTATATCGTACAGCGTTATTAAAACACTTCCAACCATATCTTTCTGAATTATGTAGTGATTGTAAAGAACGTTATTCTAAAAATCCGCTACGTATTTTAGATTGTAAAAAAGATAAAGACTTACAGTGTATGAAAGATGCCCCAAAGTTAAGTGATTATTTATCAGAATCATCCAAAAAACATTTTGAACAATTAAAACAATATTTAGAAGCTCTTGGTATTGATTATGTTGTCGATGAACACTTAGTCCGTGGATTAGATTATTATACAGAAACAGTTTTTGAAGTAGAAGCAGATATTCAAGGTTTTGGAAGTAATAATGTATTATGTGCTGGGGGAAGATATAATCACTTAGTAGAACACTTAGATGGTCCACAAACACCAGGGGTTGGTTTTGCTCTTGGTTATGAGAGAATCTTAAGTGCCTTAGAAAAAGAAGAAATTACCTTAGGAGAAGAAAACAAAGTAGATGTTTATGTCATTCCAATGAGTGAAGAATTTAACGGCAAAACATTTGCTTTAACACAGACCCTTCGTATGAATGGCTTTATTACGGAAACAGATTACTTAGGACGTAACTTGAAAGGAAATTTCAAACAAGCAGACCGTCTCTTAGCCTCTTTCCTTATTTTGGTAGGAGAAGATGAAGAAAAAGAACACATTTATACGATCAAAAACAATCAAACAAAAGAAGAATATCAAGTAGATCAAGATTATATTGTGATGTTCTTAGATGAGAAGTTACAAGAATTAGAATCATCTTGTGATGATCATTGTCAGTGTGGACATCATGAATGTCACTGTAAAGAAGGAGGATGTCATCATCATGAATAGAATTACCATCAAAGAATTAGAAAACCATATTGGTGAAACCCTAGAAGTAGAAGGATTTATCGCGAATATTAGAGACTTACAATATGTTCAATTTGTCATATTACGTGATGGAACAGATACCATCCAAATGACAATTGAGAAAAGTGAAGAAAAAAATAAAGAAATGGTCGAATTAATCAGTAATACAACATTAGAAAGTACCATCAAAGCAACAGTACTTGTATCTCAAAATGAAAAAGTAAAACTAAGAGGAATGGAATTAATTCCAGAAAAAATTGAAATTACTAGTCACTCTCTTCCGGAACTTCCAATTGATATGAAAGATAAAGAAAAAACATTACGTGAAACAAGACTAGATTATCGTTTCTTAGATTTACGTCGAAAAGAAAATCATCTCTTTTTCCAAGTAGAAACATTATTAGAACACGCTGCTAGAGAATATTTCTTAGATCATCAGTATATAGAAATTCATACCCCAAAAATCAGTGCAAAAGCAGCAGAGAGTGGGGCAGAAGTATTCCATTTAGATTATTTTGGAGAAGATGCTTGTCTATCCCAATCTCCACAATTTTATAAACAAATGGCAATGGCCAGTGGATTTGATCAAGTCTTTGAAATTGGTCCAGCTTTTCGTGCAGAAAACTCTCATACTTCTTATCATGCGACAGAGATTAATATGTTAGATGTAGAAGCTAGTTGGATTCACACTTGTGATGATGTGATGGATATTGAAGAAGGATTAATAAAATATATTTTCCAAAGATTACAAGAAACTTATGGAAAAGAAATAGAAGAAGTATGGCATGTAACACTCAGTGATGTCTCTATGAAATTTCCTCGTATTCCATTTGCAGAAGCAAAACGTATTTTAAAAGAAGAAATGCACTTTGTCGGAGAAAGAACCGATGATTTTGAAAGACAAGAAGAAGAACTATTATGTAAATATGCGAAAAAGAAGTATGGTAGTGATTTTGTCTTTGTAACTGACTTCCCATTTGCAGCACGTCCTTTCTATCATATGTTAAATGAAGATGGTACAACCAAAAGCTATGATTTATTATTTAAGGGAGTAGAAATTACAACAGGAGCTATTCGTGAACATCGCATTGATGTATTAACAAAACAGATCAAAGAAAAGGAAATCGATCCAGAATCTTTAAAATTCTATCTTGAATTTTTCAAATATGGATGTCCTCCTCATGGTGGATTTGCCATCGGTATTGCCCGTCTTATGATGCAGATTTTTGAGTTAGATAACATTCGTGAAGCAACTTTCATTTATCGTGGTCCAACAAGATTAAATCCATAATGAATGAATCTTTTGATTTTCAAGTTTATTTTCAAAAAGAAGAGATCCAAGGTTACTACGGTTTTATCCGTCCCGACGGGGGATTTTATCGGGTAAGACCAAAAGAATGGGAAGATGTTTCCGGACCACATAACACATGGGCAAGAGCTTTTATTAAACAGTTTGGACTAGAGAAAGATGATGAACTCACTTCTTCGCAAACACTGATTCAAAAGTATCAGTTTATTCTATGTTCTCATGTAGAACGTTATGGAGAAGATGTAGATACATTTTTAATTCCTAATCACGATGGCGTCTATTTGCTTCATCAATTAGAACAGCTATCGATTCCTCAAGAACAACTTCGTACAGCACGAATCGTTGCTTCTCATCTTGAGGATCAACACTCTAAAAAGTGAATGATTTCACTTTTTTTTCTTTTTTCAAAGCCTTGATTGTGATATAATGATTCAAAACAGGAGGGGTGAAACGATGGAAGATAAATATCATTTAACACGAGAACAAAACGTTTTTATTGCTAAAAGAAATATCGTCGATTATATTTGGAAAAGTGCGAATTTAGAGGGAATTGGAGTGACATATCCAGAAACACAAGCCATCTATGATGGCGGAGTTGTCAATGGTTTAACAGTTGAAAATGTAATTTCGATAAATAATTTGAAATATGCATGGCAATTCATTTTAGAAGAACCAGGAATCAAAGACAATTTCCATGTACTTTGTTGCATTCATAAACTTGTTGCCGATAAGTTAGTTTTAGAGCAACATTTAGGAAAATTACGTACAACACCAGTGCAGATTGGTGGAACAAAGTGGCAACCAACGTTTCCTTTTGAAACACAAATTAAAGAAGAAATGGAAGAGATTCTTTCACAAACAGAGAAAACAACAACGGAAATTGCGATTGAAATTATGTTATATATTATGAGAAAACAGATGTTCATCGATGGAAATAAGAGAGTAGCTATGTTATTTGCAAACAAAATTATGATTGATCATGGCTGTGGAATCATTAGTATTGCTCAAGAAAATCAAGCAACTTTTTATGAAAAATTGATCAAGTATTATGAAACTGGAAATTGGGACGAATTGAAACAGTGGATTTATGACTATTGTATTGATGGAATGGAACTGAATGCATAAGGAGGGGTGAAACGATGATCAAAACCAAAAAACAGGGAATTTTAATTGTATTATCCGCACCAAGTGGTTGTGGGAAAACGACAGTGAGTCAAATTTTAAAAGAACAAAATAAAAATATTTGGGAATCTATCTCAGTAACGAGTCGTGAAAAGAGAAAAGGAGAACAAGATGGTGTTGATTACTATTTTGTAACACAAGAGCAATTTCAACAAGATATTCAAAAGGGAGAATTCTTAGAATACGCTTCCTTTGCTGGTAATTACTATGGTACACCTAAGACAGAAGTAGAAAAACACTTAAACCAAGGACAAGATGTTTTACTTGTGATTGAAATTCAAGGAGCATTGCAAATCAAAGAAAAAGTACCACACGCTTTATTTATCTTCTTATTACCACCGAGTATGAAAGAATTAAAAAGAAGATTAGAAAGCAGAAATACAGAAACAAAGGAACAAGTCATGAAACGTTTTGAAACCGCATATCGTGAAATCAACGAAATGCCAAAATATAACTACGTTGTTGTCAATGATGATGCTCATGTTGCTGCTTCTAAATTAGATGCGATTATTACCGCTGAAAAATGTCGTGTCGATCGTATTGAAGAAGTATACCTTAATACAGAGGAAGAAAAAATCCATGAAACCTTGGTGGATAAAGACTTGGAAAATAAACCCATCACTTTTATGAATCAAAAATAAGTATTCTATGGTATAATAGGGATAGTTTTAGTGGGTGAAGAACATGTTAAAGAAAAACAAAAAGAAAAATGATATAACAGCATTACAAAACTATGCGACTTTAACTAGTAGGAAAAATAATAAAAATCGTCTATTCTTAATGAAAGATATGATGAAGTGTTATAAATTATATGGTTGTCATTATGAGGAGTATTATTATAATCGTTTTGATTTATTAACGGATAAGCAAAGAGAGACGTATGTAACGGAAGAAAAAAATCAATTGTTAGTAAAAGAGTTCAATAAACAAGGGACTTCTTTTCAAGAGAAGAAAACAACTTATTATCAAGCTTTAAAAAATGATTTAAAACGAGATTATTTATATTTAACTGGAGAGAATTTAGATGAGTTTATTGTATTTTCAGAGAAACATCCTGTTTTTATCGCGAAAACAGATGAGAGAAAGGATATCAATCAAATTCGTAGAGTTGTACTTAATGAACATATGAAACCAGATAAAGTATATGAGAGTCTGTTAGAGAAGAATCTAAACTTATTAGAAGAAGAACTAATTCAACATCCAGTAATGAAGGAACTTTATCCTAAGGCATTAAATACAGTTGAATTCATTACCATCAAACATAAAGGAAAAGTACATATTACAAGTTGTGTATTAAAGATTGGAAATGGTAGTATTGTCAATAATGTCTACTATGGAGGAATGGTTGCTGGAATTGATCTAAAAACTGGGGTTGTAAATACACCAGGAGTTGATTATCGAGATCATGTTTATGAAACACACCCATCCACAAAGGTAAAGATTCAAGGATTTGAAATTCCTGACTTTCAGAAATTAAAACAATATGTACTCAGTCTTGCTTTAAAATTAAAACAGGCAAATTATGTTTCCTTTGATATCGCACTATTAGAAGATGGTTTTGCTTTTATAGATTTATCTCTTCGTCCAATTTGGTATCAATTTCCTCTTTTTGTACCAGATAAAATAGCAAAGTTACCACAGATTGAACAAGTTTTAGGTCATCAAATTGAAATAAAGAAAAGGGCTTAGCTCCCTTTTTTTCATTTCGAGCACATTTTTTATACTTTCAGACAAGATCGATTTGACAAATTTTCTATTTATGTTAGAATAAGAAAGCTTTCCCAAAAAAATGAAAGGGGTTGAGATAATGAAACCAGAAGTATTAGAATTGAGAAAGAAAAGATTACAAGAATTATTAGAAATCAATGATACTTATCAAATTCAAGATCGTCGTTTATTACATCTATTAAAACTGTTAGATGAACATCAAACAGTGATTGGAAAAGCAAATGTGGTAAAAACTTGTATAGATTTAAAAAACATGATCGAAGAATATGGATTATCAGAAGAAGAGAGAATTACAGAAGAGAATATGACTTTTTGCAAATTCGCGAAAGAACATCATATGACAAAAGAACAATTAGAACAACGTTTTCAAAAAGAACTAGGGATTTCTCCTCATGCGTATGTAACGGACAAAAGTATTCAAGAAAAGTGGGGCCTTACAACAATACCACTTTCAAAAGAACTTATGGAAAAATATAACAGAAATGAAGAAGAAGTACGAACTACTTATCGTATTTTTACAAATCATCAATGGCGTGAAGTATATGATCCTGTAATTCTTGAATTTTTAACTTTTGTTGATCAGGAAGAAAACTTAACTCATATTCACCAAGATTATGAGAAGATGAAACAGATATTTACAAAATATCAGATTTCAGAATCACCTAAGTTTGATATCATTGATTTTTATAGTCATGAAGCTGGATATCGTAGTCGTGAGGAATTAAATGCTTATTTTATTGCAGAAACAGATCATAGTATTGATGAATTTATGGCAAATTATTACCATAAAAATATGTTTGAAGAAGTAAGTAGATGGGGGTTAAAACACGGGAAAGATGGATTACAAGACACTTATGAATTTACTCCAATGGGTAATCCAGAAAGTACTACTTTAGTAGATTTTGTTGATTCTATTCGTAGCCAAAAGAAAGATGTAAAACCACAGGTCACTACTATTCAAGAGTTAGACATTTCTAATTATCCCAAAGAAATTACGAATTGGTTTGCAAATATACCAACTTTCGAACGTACTGTCAATGAACTCTTAGAAGTGCAATCTTATGGTCTTTCTTATGAAGAAATGAAATACTATATCTATCAAAAGTTTATTGCTCATAATTATACATTATTAGGAACTGAAAATTATTTAGATCTTGCGAGAAAAGAAATCTGGGCATTAATCTTTATACATCAGGTACAAACTGGTGCATTCTATCAAGTAGATACGCTAGAACAAGAAGAAGATAGAATTTCTCCTAGAGAGAAAGTTCGTACTATTTCTTCACCTAGTGTAAACCCACTTTCATAATAAAAGCCATCATTTGATGGTTTTTTTGTTGATCGTACTTTTGGATTGATTTTTGCTTTTGTGTTGTCAAATATGTTATAGTAGAGTAAAATGAGAAAATGATTGGGAAAGTGAGCGATATAAATGGAACTAGTAAAACAAGATTATGAAGAAAATATAAAACAATATCAAGGATTAGAGAAAAAACTAAAAGAAATGTTGGGAGACTCTATTCCAATTGATCATGTTGGATCTACTGCGATTCCGAAAATGAAATATGGTAAAAATATCATTGATATTTTAATTGGGGCAAAAGATACTATTCAGTTTGATAAGATAAAACAAATTCTTGAAAGAGAAGGGTATGTAGCTAGTCAAAAAAGTAAAGACAATATTTATCAATTTTTTTCTTCTACCGCAGAGGAAACAAGAGCCGGGGATGTTCATATTCATTTGGTGATCTTAGACACAGATCGATATCAAGAATTTCTTATTTTAAAAAAGTATTTGCTCTCTCATGAGGAAGAGGTAAAAAATATTCTGAAGTAAAAGAGATGATACTTTTTCAGGAACAAGAAATAGATCGAAAAACATATAAGAGAAAGAAAAGCGAATATGTTTCACAATTGTTAATCAGAGCAAAGAAGTGGAGTCATGATCAGGAATGATGACTTTGTTTTTTCTATAGGCAAGAGAAAAAGACTCCAAGCATCAAGGTGAATTTCAAAAGTAAATTGTAAATCCACCAATAAGAGAGAAAGTGCAGATTTTAATTGATAAAATTTGCATTTTTTATTTGCCAAAAGGCATTGAATATGATAATATAACTATAAAATTAAATAAATTATGACACGCAAAAGAGGTTTTGCCAAAAATCGTGCAAAACTAAATTGACATTTATAAATGTGATATTTTGCTTGTTTATTTAGTTTTTATGT
>CALVJU010000066.1 GCA_944332375.1 uncultured Bacilli bacterium | reverse complement strand
TTAGAACATAAAATTAATAAAATTCAAGATAGTATCAATTATATTCATTGGAAACAAGGATTTTATGATGATGTGTTAAGTGGAAAAACAAAATACTATAGCAATTTAGTGCAAACAGAAAATGATGGCGAAGCATAGCCATCATTTTTTTCAATTCATTATTTTCTTTCAAAGAATCGTACTGGTTGGTACGCTTTTATTTTAGATGATACCAAAATAAAATGAGTTTCTTCTGATTAAATTACCATAAAAAAGAAATCAAAATTGACTTCTTTTATAACCAAGTAGCTACTTGTTCTTTTGCTCTGTTTACTTGACTGCCTTTAATTGCAAGTCCCCTACTAACCTGAGCACCATGACATACTTCCTGAATTTGACTTGGAATATTGCCTAATCCTGATCCCTCATGAGTTACAAATGGGCGAATGGTTTTTCCTGTAAAATCAATATCTTTTAAAGCGGTCACTAGTTCTTCTGGCATGACACCCCAGTAAACTGGGCTACCAAGATAGATGACATCGTACAAAGATAGATCTGGTACTGGTGAAACGCTTGGTGCTTGATGTGTTTTTTGTCTTTCTCCTGCTTCTTCCACACAGGTTTGATAATCTTTAGAATAAGGTACTTTTGGTTCTACTTTGAAGATATCTACCCCTGTTAGTTCCTTGATATATTCCGCAATTATCTCGGTATTTCCTTTTTCAATAAATCCTACAGCGTAGTTTTCATCTGCTCTACTAAAATAAATAATTATACTTTTATTCAAATTTATCACTCTTTCTATTTTAAATGCTCTGGCCCAAATGATAAGCTTCTTCCATATACTGTTTTTCTGTACTAGCGCCCGTATAGCCATATCCTTTGGCTAGTAACATACCTTGGTTATCCAAATTTAAATAATCAATCAAAATATCAATATGTTTTTCTATTCCACTCATGACTTGTTCATCATGATTCCAAGCAGTTGCGATAAATACTAATTTTAAATGTTTATTTTGAATTTTTCCATTTCGCGAATAAAATCTATCAATCGCACTTTTTATTTGAGCAGAAAAACCAAAATAATAGATTGGTGTTGCGAAGACAATCATATCTGATTCTAAAATCGTATCTAATATCTTGGGCATATCATCGTTAAATACACACGGTCCATTCATTCCACAATCATACTTTTTTTACAATATTACAACATACTGCAATCAAAGGAATAAGAACTTCGTCTTCTGTTATTCCAGCATGATGAGAAATCAGTTTGAAATCTTCTTTGGTACATAGTGCCTGATTGGAAATGGCGACTGCGATATAGTCTCCGATTGCACTTTCAAAGAAAGGATGTTCTTTCCCTGTTCCAAAGAGGTGTAAATCGATCACTTGTTGTTTGGAATACAATTGAAATGCTTTTCCAAATCGTTTTAAAAAACGAGTTTCAAAGAGTTGTTCTTTTCCTTTTTTTACACGAAAGGAAATGGTTCTTTGTTCTAAAGAAGTTGTTTTTTCTAACAATTCCATCACTTCTGGGGCATCCTCTAAGTCCATATATTGAATAGTTGTATGACCATGATCAGCGACAACAAATAAAAGAGTATTTTCTAATTGTTGAGATAGTTTTTGTACTTGATCATTTCTTTCTTGAATGAGTTTTCTTACCTTTTCATGGTCAGATCCTAATTCATGCATGGTATGATCTGGTTCTGGATCATACACATAAAGATATTTCTTTCCTTTTTCTCGACATGTTTTTTGAATCACATCCATCATATCATAGAGATCTTGGTAATTTTTGTCACCATATGGAGAAATTTCTAACCCAATCTTTCCCTGTTCTTGTAATTCTTTTGTGATTTCTTTTGCCGGGAAATAAGAACGATGTTTTTCTAAATACGTTTCATTCACTTTGCCTGTTTCTTTTTCTATTCCAGTATATAATTCGATAATCTGATCCAAAGGTTCGATATACATATTCCAACCTAGCATTCCATGTTCTACAGGAGTAAGTCCTGTTTTCATCGATGTTGTAGCTGCTGTGGTAGTGGCTGGAAAAACACTTCTTATTTCACCAAGCATATGTGTTTTAAAAAATGCCTGATCTTCCAAAGTACGATCTATAATTCTCGATCCCATTCCATCAAAGAGAATGACAACCACATTCTCTGGTTTTTCTTGTTCAAAGAGTTGATCTACAACTGGAATCGTCTCATGGTGATAAGGTAATCCAAAATATTTTCTAATTGAACAAGCAAAATGAACTAATTGATATGAATTCATATTTTCCCTCTTTCTTATACGAAAAACAGTAGTCTCCTACTGCTTTACATTTTTCTTAATAGTTTATTATAAATTTCAGTAATTAAAAGTCTCATAGTAAAAATTTGTTCATAGTTTAATTCTAAAAACTCTTCTTCTGTCATGTTTTGATCCTGATTGGAATCATAATTACGACCTGTTACTCTCTCTGTACAATTGGTATCTGCTGCAAGTTCATTACAAAGATATTGTAAAAAGCAAAGATCACTATTAAATTCATTTCTTTTATCATTTAAGTTTAATTCATGATACGCTTTTTTTAAATCTTCTGTCATCTTCTAAATCCTCCTTGTTCGATTTGATCATTTTGTTGGAGTTGTTGTTGCTGTTGTAATTCTTGTTGTTTTCTGCGATTTAATCGTTCTTGTTTTAAACGTTGGAAGAAAGACAATTTCTTTTTTTCTTGTCTCACTTCTTCTTGCTTTTTCTCTAAATCTGTCTTCAACTGTCCTACTTGTTGTTCTGCAGCTTCTTGTAATATCTGTTCCATATAAGCAATTTGTGCTTTCCATTTCATAAGTCCTTGTTCACTGAGACGGGAAACATCTTCTGTTTTTAAACGAGAAAGGGTCTCCTGCTCTGCCAAACTTATATTACCAATCGTTGGTGAACTTGGATCAATCCCTTGACTACGTAAATCCATCGTTGTCTGTTGTACTGTTCTTTGTAAATCGGAAAACCATCCATAATTACTTTCAAATTCATTTTGAAACTTCTGAATAACATCCGTAGAATATCCTTTACTTTGTAAATACTTTTCTTGTTCTTCTAGTAACAAATTGGAATATCCCATACTTCCAGAATAAATTCCTCTTTCCCTCAACGATCTTTCCGCATATAATCGTGCTTCTCTCATTAATTTTTGATACTCTTGATATCTAGAAACTTCTTGATCTGATGGATTTTTCGAAAGAGGTTTCCCCTCAGTTTGAGTTCTTGTTTCTGTTCTAACTACTTCTGGTTCTTCTTGCTTTTCTGCTTCTCTTTTTGGAGCACTAGGTAATACCATACCCATTTGATTGCGAAGGTCATCTAATTTTGCCTCTAAACTTTTACGTTCCTCACGTGTTTCTCTTTGTAACTGTTCCATATAATCAAACGTTTCAGGGGTTTTTGAACGGTTATTTAGTGTATTTAAAACAGTATCAATATCTCTTAGTGTCATAAGTACATCTGCGTAAGACTCTCCCACTGTAATTGCTTCTCTTAACAAAGGTGCTTTTGGATCGTTAGCAGGAAGTGTTTGTAATTCTTTTTTCCACGTTTCTAACTCTGGAAAAGCACGACGTCTTCGTTCTTCCTCTGTCAATCCCTTATTGTTTGTTGTATCACTTTGAGAACTTTTTACTTGTGCAGAATTTGCAAATTCTCCTTCACTAAATCTAGATACACTACTTTGTAATGACTGACTTCCATACTCACTGTTACGCATACGAATTTTACCATTTTCTCTTCCCTGGACAAATACATTGGTCTGAATTCCTTTGGTATGTTTGGATTGTAATTCTTTATAAAGTTCATGACTCACTTTAGTAATACGTGCCAACTGTTGATCCACTTCTTTTGAGAAAATCTTGATCGCCTTTTCATCTCCGATACGACGAAGCAAATCACTTACTTTAGAACTTGTTTCATAATCAACTGCTTGCCTTCCGACATTTTTTAGTTCCAATAACTTGGTACGAACATCTTGAATTGCTGGTTGCTGTTTTTGATAGCTATCTTTCAATTGTTCTAATCGTTCTTCCAATCTCTCAACTTTTTTTCTTTTTTCTTCTTTTGTAAGATTGATATCTGTTCTCGTTTTTAAAAGTTCACTTTCTAACTCTTTTTGCTTTTTCTTATGATAATCACTAATCCCAGAAATAATATGTTCTACTGCTTTTATCGCATTATCTACATTATAAGTATTAACATCCATTTTCTCACGCTCCTGTTCCTGTATATGGGAAGACATCTAATCGTTCAATCTCTGTTTTCTTTGGTTCTTGTTCATGAATTTGTTGTTCTACTTCTCTCCACTCTTCCTCATTTGCAATATGTTCTAATACTAAACCGTGTTCTGTATTTTTAATACGTGCTACACTTAATTCCACCATATCTCCTTCTTGTGGAGTTTTACTTCCTAATTTTCGATAAATCATATATTCTTTTGTTTGATCTTTCGAAGACATGATATCAACAAGTTCTACCTCTTCTTCTTTT
>CALVJU010000065.1 GCA_944332375.1 uncultured Bacilli bacterium | reverse complement strand
AAGTTCATTTAGATTTTAACGGAAGTTTTGAAAATTATTTAAAAACAAAGAAACGTATTTTTCAAAATCATACGAAAAAAGATTTGGCGATTTTAAATTTAGATAATTCTTATGTGTTGGATATTTCGAAAGATATCCCATCACAAAAAATCTATTTTTCAAGCTCTGATGAAAATGCAGATGCTTATGTGAAAGATACTCATATTTATGTTCATGAAAAACCGTTTATAGAGCTTTCTGATATTCGTGTTCAGGGGATGCATAATTATGAGAATATTATGTGTGCGATTCTAGCAACTATTCCTTTTGGAGTTACGAGAGAAACGATTTTACAAGTATTACAAAACTTTGGAGGAGTGGAACATCGTCTAGAATTTGTCGATCGTATTGATGAGAAAACGTTTTACAATGATTCTAAATCAACCAATAATGAGGCAACGATTACGGCCTTACATTCCTTTCAAGATCCGATTTTACTGATTATGGGAGGATTAGAAAGAGGCCAAGATTTCCACGAGTTAGATGGTAGTATGGATCATGTAAAAGTGGTTATCACATTGGGAGAGACGAAAGATCGGATTCAAGCATATTGTAAGGAAAGAAACATGGATTGTGTTGTTGTGAATACGATTGAAGAAGCAGTACGTGCTGGTTTTGATTTAGCAAGCCCTCATGATATCATTTTACTTTCTCCAGCGTGTGCGTCGTGGGATATGTATCCATCGTTTGAAGCACGGGGAGAAGATTTTAAAAAACAAGTAGAAAAAATAAGGGAGGAAAGAGAACATGTCCAAAATTAAAGATGTTATTGGAAGAGGAATATTAGATTCAAGAGGTAATCCAACTGTCGAAGTGGATGTCATCTTAGAAAATGGAGTACTTGGTAGAGCTGCAGTCCCATCAGGAGCTTCTACTGGAGTACGTGAGGCGTTAGAACTTCGTGATCAAGATCCAAAGCGTTATCTTGGAAAAGGGGTTTTAAAAGCTGTAGAAAATGTAAATACAGTATTAAAAGATGCGGTTGTTGGTATGGATGCGGATGATATCAAAGCTGTAGATCTTAAAATGATTGAAACAGATGGCACAGAAACGAAAAAGAAGTTAGGTGCGAATGCGATTTTAGGAGTTTCTCTTGCTACGTTAAAAGCTGCAGCAAAGGATCATCATCAAGCCCTTTATGAATATGTAGGGGATGGAAGAACATTGCCAGTTCCTATGATGAATATTTTAAATGGAGGAGCTCATGCCGATAATAATCTAGATTTTCAAGAATTTATGATTATTCCAAATCGCGATACCATCAAAGAACGTGTTCGTGTGGGATCAGAAGTATTTCATACATTAAAGAAAGTATTAAATGAACATGGATATCATACTGGTGTTGGAGATGAAGGTGGATTTGCCCCAGATTTAAAATCAAATCAAGAGGGATTTGAATTCATTATGGAAGCTATTGAAAAAGCAGGATATCAACCAGGTGTCGATGTTTCTTTAGCAATCGATGTTGCTGCTAGTGAGTTTTATGAAGATGGAAAGTATGTTCTTGCTGGTGAAAATCGTACGCTTACTACAGAAGAGTTAGTTGATTTCTATGAAGAATTGGTAAATAAATATCCAATTATTTCGATTGAAGATCCAGTTGATGAGAATGATTGGGATGGATTTACATTGATTACAGAACGTCTTGGAGAGAAAGTTCAATTGGTTGGAGATGACTTGTTTGTAACAAATAAAAAGTGCTTACAAATGGGAATTGATAAAAAAGCAGGAAATGCCATTTTATTAAAATTAAATCAAATTGGAACTTATACAGAAACATTAGAGACGATTGAACTTGCTCGTAGACATGGTTATAAAACAATTATTTCTCACCGTAGTGGAGAAACAGAAGATACAACGATTGCTGATTTAGCAGTTGGTCTTAATTTAGGACAAATTAAAACAGGTTCTATGTCTAGAACAGATCGTATTTGTAAATATAATCAATTAATGCGTATTGAAGAAGCCATCGAGAAATAGAGCTTCTTCTTTCTTTGGAGGTGGAATAATGTTAGTAGATGTGATTGTAGAACTGAGTGCTAAGGCGATTGATAAAACATTTACTTATCATGTTCCGCCTTCTTTGTCTTCTCAAATAGAAATTGGAAAACGGGTACTCGTTCCTTTTGGAAGACAACAATTAGAGGGATTTATTTTAAATATTCACCAGGAAGAAGAACATGATTATGTTGTGAAAGATCTCCTTCAAGTAATGGATGAACATGCGGTATTAAATGAAGAATTGATTGCACTTGGAAAATATATGCAGAAAAAGACACTTTCTAGTTTAGTCAGTTGTTATCAAACGATGTTACCTAAGGCATTAAAAGCACAGAAAAAGACAAAAATTTCTAAAAAATATGAAACGTATTATCAATTACAAGATCCTACTTATCAGGGAAATGAATTACAGATGAAGATTGTTCAAAGACTAAAAGAACAACCAGAAGTTTCTCGAAAAGAACTTTCTCGTATTTCTCCATCCTCTTTACAAACATTGGAAAAAAAAGGAATTATCAAGAGAATCGAGAGGGAAGTATATCGGTTAAAAAGCAAGAAGATAGAACAGGAAACACTCGTTTCCCTGACAGAAGAACAAAAAAGTGTGATAGAGAAGGTTTTAGAGAAGAAAGATCGATTTGCTCCTTTTTTGTTACATGGAGTGACAGGGAGTGGGAAGACAGAAGTATATATGCGTTTGATTTCCGAGGTGTTAAAGGAGGGAAAAGAAGCGATTGTATTAGTTCCTGAGATTAGTTTGACACCGCAGATGGTGGATCGTTTTCGTAGTCGTTTTCAAGATCAGGTTGCGATTTTACACAGTCGTTTATCAGTGGGAGAGAAGTATGATGAATGGCGAAAGATTGAGAGGAAAGAAGTATCCATTGTGATTGGAGCGAGAAGTGCGATTTTTGCCCCGTTTCAAAATCTTGGAATGATTATTATTGATGAAGAACATTCTACGACTTATAAGCAAGAAAATATGCCGAAGTATCATGCGATTGATGTTGCTTTATACCGTGCGAAGTATCATCATATTCCAATCGTACTGGGGAGTGCGACCCCTTCTTTGGAGAGTTACACCAGAGCAAAATTACATGTTTATGAACTCCTAGAAATGAAACATAGGGTGAATCATGCTTTGCCAGAAGTGCAGTTTGTCTCTATGAAAGAAGAAATCAGAAAAAAACATCCTGTTTTATCACGCACTCTTGAACAAGAGATTCAAACTCGTTTAGAAAGAAAAGAACAAGTGATTTTACTTTTAAATAAACGTGGTTATTCTAGAGTAGTGACTTGTAAGAGTTGTGGGGAAACGGATATGTGTCCGAACTGTGATATTCCTCTTATCTATCACAAGGAAAAGGGAGAAATGCAGTGTCATTATTGTAATTATCACAAAACAGTTTGGAAGACTTGTCCCCACTGTCATGGTACTTCTTTTACTACTTATGGAATGGGTACGGAAAAGTTAGAAGAATATGTAAAGAAAAGATTTCCAACTGCCCGTATTCTTCGTATGGATGCTGATACAACTTCAAGAAAAGGAAGTCATGAAAGAATGGTAGAAGCCTTTTCAAAGCAGGAATATGACCTATTAATCGGTACGCAAATGATTGCCAAAGGATTAGACTTTCCCCAAGTGACTCTTGTTGGAGTATTGGAAAGTGATAACTCATTAAATATTCCTGATTTTCGCAGTGCTGAGAGAACCTTTCAACTGTTAAGTCAAGTGGCAGGAAGAGCAGGGCGTAATGAGAAACCTGGGAAAGTCATCTTGCAGGGCTTTCAATTAGATCACTATAGTATTGTCTATGCAAGTAGACATGATTATATTGGCTTTTATCAAGAAGAAATGAAAATTCGTAAGAAGTTGAAATATCCTCCTTTTCGCAATTTATCTTGTATTCAACTCAAAGGAAAAGACGATCAATATTTGATGAAAGAAGCAAACAAAATTAGGAATTACTTACAAAAGAATTCTGATTTACAAATTCTTGGCCCAAGTTTTTCTTGTATGCCAAAGGTAAATCAGATTTATACTGTACAATTAATTTTAAAATATCAGAAATCTCCTATGTTAATTCCTCAATTAAAGTTTCTTCAAGAACAATATGCGACAGGAAAAAAGTGTAAGTTAGAAGTCGACTTGACACCAATTCGCATATAAGTAGTTCACAAAATGAAAAAAATATATTATAATAAAATAGAGGAGTAAGGAAGTCACTCATCACTTGGAATAAATTCAGAGTAGTAAAAACATGTAAAAGTTATCTCTCTTCACATTTTTCAAGTCTGATGAGTATGATTACTCCTCTTTTTTTGGTTAGAAAAAAAGTTTACTTATTGTGGTAAACTTCTCAATAATTTCGCATTTTTCGCAATTGTTCTGATTTTATGCTTGTCCATGTTGTTCAATGGATGAAAATCAATTTCAGAAAGATCTACTTCTAGATTTTGTAAATCATATTTCTCTTGTAAATAGTAGACCATTCTTTGGTATACTTGAATAGCTTGTTCATAGTTTTCACTTTGAATCAATAAAATTGCGGGTTTGATATATTGTTCTAAGATGATTTGTGCTGCTTCTTGATCATGGAATAAACGTTGACTAATGATTGGTCCGATTACTTCATATTGAACAAGTAGTGGATAACATGATACCTCATTCATCATATAGGTATCTCTAAAGTTTCTAAGAATGGTTAAATAAGAACAATTGTCGTCATATCCTAGCGTAGAACACATTGCAGTTGTAAGATAACAAGAACTGCTTCCATTTTCATATTCATCTTCCCGATTAGATAAACTTTGGTCGATATATTCAATGCTTCCACAAGCGGAAGAATAGGGTTGTAGTATTTTTTTCTCAAACTACAGTAAGCATCTCCGTATTTATCTTTATCGTTTAAGTCCATATATCTACATTGTATACAATCTGCCATACATATTCTCCTTTCTTTCCTTTATTATATGGAAAATAGAATGAAAAATCAATGTCTTTCTTGTTTCTTATGACGAACTTCTTTTTCTATTTCTAGTGAGGGAATGGACTTTAAATCTGTAATTTGATACAATAAAGATGGTGATGATAAATGGATATTGAAAATTTAGATGTAAGAGAACCAATTCATATTGTTTTTATGGGAACTCCAGAGTTTAGTGTTCCTGTCTTAGAAGGATTAATCGCAAATTATAAAGTAAGGGGAATTGTTACCCAACCAGATAAAAAAGTGGGAAGAAAACAAGAATTGAGAAAAACTCCTGTAAAATTAGTGGGAGAAAAACATACCATCTTAGTCATTCAACCGAAAAAGATTCGTGAAGAATATATGGATGTATTGGCTTTAAAACCAGACTTGATTATTACTTGTGCTTATGGTCAGATTTTGCCACGAGAATTACTGGTATATCCAAAGTATGGTTGTATTAATGTTCATGCTTCTTTACTTCCTAAATTAAGAGGAGGAGCACCAATTCATAGAGCGATCATGAATGGACTAGATCGTACTGGTGTGACAATTATGTATATGAGTGAAGGAATGGACGAAGGAGATATTATTTCACAACGTGAGATTGAAATTACAAATACGGATACTACAAGTACATTACATGATAAATTAAGTGTATTAGGAAGAGACTTGTTGTTAGATACCTTACCATCTATTTTAGATGGAACCGCATCACGTACTCCACAAGATGCCAGTCTTGCAACTTATGGCTTTAATATTCAACCTGAAGATGAGAAAATTGATTTCAAAAAAACAACGAGACAGATTTATAATCAAGTAAGAGGATTAAATGATTTTCCTGGTGCTTATTGTATTTTTGAAGGAAAGCGTTTAAAAGTGTGGGAGTGTATGGAAAGTGAAAATGCCTTTCCACAATTATTGGATGGAACAATTACCAATGTTTATGACAATGGGTTTGGTGTCAAAGTTGGTAATGGCGAAGTCATCTTTACGATCGTCCAGCCAGAAGGAAAAAGTAAAATGGATGCGAAAAGTTATGCAAACGGAATGATCAGCCATGGAAATTTTGTTGGGAAAGTATTGGGGTAGTGTATGGAAAAAGAAGAAGTAGAAATCAAAGAAGAACAGAAACAAGAGAAAAATACAAAAAAGAAAAAAGCAAAAAAAGAACCAAATCCCTTTTTTCAACTATTAAAAGAAGCTTGGAGTCATAAAAGATATCGTGCTACGATTATTTTAGTATTTTGGTTTATCTTTTTGTTTCTTGTTGCAGGTAGTTTAAGACAAGCACCAGAAAGTGTTCCTCTCACAGAAGCAAATCAGACAAAACCAGTATCTGCGTTAGAACAATTTCGCGATATGACAAATTATGAATTTCAAACAAAATTAACCTGGACAGAAATCGAATCTAACACTGTTCAAGAACGTGCCTTATCTGGTAGAAGATTAGGCTATCAAGAAGAATTTGATAATACGACCGATCATACGAGTTACTATGTTGACAATGGAATTATCTATAAGAGAAATGAAACAAATCTAGAAACGACAAATGAACAGTTTATAGAGTTAACATTAAAACCAGATATGACTTATCATATCTTAGAGAAAGCCACTTTAGAAGCAACTACAGATTATAAAGATGGTAGTACTTTGAAAACATATACAGTTTCATTAAAAGATTTTCTCTCTATTTATCACGATAGTAACAGTAGTAGTGAAGGGGAAATTGTCATTACGACAAAAGAAGCAAATCAACAGATTACAGAAGTAAGTTATGATCTTTTAGATTATGTCAATCAAAGTCAACCAACATATAGTGGATATGGACTTACGATTACTTACCAAAATATTGGAAAAGTAGAGGAAATCCATATTCAGTAAGACTTGAAAAGTTTTTAAAAATGTGATATCTTATTAACGTTATGAAAAAGGAGCGAAGAATATGGAAATTGCAATCATTATTGTATCTATTTTATTAATTGCGATTGTCCTTTTACAAAGTGGTAAAGCTGAGGATGCAACTCAGATTATGACTGGTGGAAGTGAGAATCTATTTCAAAACAGAAAAGAACGTGGTGGAGAGTTATTTATTACAAGAGCAACAGCTTTCCTAGGAGCGGTATTTATCTGTTTATGTATTGTCGCACAATTATAATGGAGAACAGAATATCTGTTCTTTTTTGATAAATATATATTTTTTCTTTAATTTTTGATATAATGATATACAGGGTGTTAGTATGAAAGATATATATGGAATGACTCATGAAGATTTAGAACAATATTTTTTAGCCCTAGGGGAGAAGAAATTCAAAGCGACACAAATCTATGAGTGGCTATATGAGAAAAGAGTCCAATCATTTGATGAAATGTCGAATGTAAAAAAGAGTGTCATCGCATCATTGAAACAAGATTTCTATTTTGGAAAACTAAAAGAATTAGAACGTCTCGATGATGTTGATGTACATAAGTATTTATTTGAACTTTCTGACGGAAATAAAATAGAAGCGGTTTTAATGAATCATGATTATGGAAATAGTTTATGTGTCTCTAGTCAAGTTGGTTGTAACATGGGATGTGCTTTTTGTGAGAGTGGAAGATTAAAAAAGGTACGTAACTTAGAAACCGCTGAAATGGTAGAACAAGTATTACAGATCGAAAAAGATTTAAAAAAGAGAATTAGTCATGTTGTTTTAATGGGAATCGGAGAACCATTTGATAATTATGAAAATGTGATCTCTTTTATTCGTATTTTAAATCATCCCAAAGCTCTTGCGATTGGCGCACGACATATTACGGTATCTACTTGTGGAATTGTTCCCAAAATTAAACAATTTATGGAGGATGAAAATCAAGTCAATCTTGCAATCAGTCTTCATGCTCCAAATAATGAATTGAGAAATCAATTGATGAAAATAAATAAAGCCTATCCATTAGAGGTATTAATGCCAGTTTTAAAAGAATATATTGAAAAAACACATCGTCGTTTAACTTTCGAATATATTTTACTGCGTGGAGTCAATGACTCAGATGCGTGTGCTTTAGAACTTGCTAAATTATTAAAAGGAATGAACTGTTATGTGAATTTGATTCCATATAATGAAACAAGTCATTTTGAATATAAGAAGAGTAGTCAAGAACGTATTTTAAAATTCTTAGATGTTTTAAAGAAAAATCATATTCAAGCGACAATTCGTAGAGAATTTGGTAGTAAAGTGAAAGCTGCTTGTGGGCAACTTCGTTCAAATTATGAGGAGGGATAATGTGGATTACTTTTGTTTAACTGATCCTGGAAAGATTAGGGATCATAATGAAGATTCTGTCGCAATTGTATCCAATGAATCATTGGAATATTTACTAGCAGTTGCAGATGGAATGGGAGGACATCGTGCTGGAGAAATCGCAAGTAGTATTACAATTAACCATTTAACCAAGAGTTTCAAAGAAAAAGAAACCATCGGTACCAAAGAAGAAGCAATTCATTTTTTAAAACAAGCAGTATCTGAAGCAAATGAAAAGATTTATGCTTATACAGAAGAAAATCCAGAATCAAAAGGAATGGGGACAACAATTGTTGTCGCACTATTAACAGAGAATTATTTATTGTTTGGTAATATTGGAGATTCTAGTGGTTTTGTATTGAAGCATGGAAAGATTCATAAAATTACAACAGATCATACGTTAGTCAATTTACTTGTAAAAAGTGGAGAATTAACAGAAGAAGAAGCAAAAGAACATCCACGTAAAAATGTATTGATGAGAGCATTAGGTGCGAATACCACAGTAGAAATGGATATTTTCGATGTTGAAACAGATGTTGAGGGAATATTACTTTGCAGTGATGGTCTTACCAATATGTTAGAATTTGAACAAATAGAAAAAGTATTAAATGAGAAGATCGATGCTCAAGAAATGGTTCGAAAATTAATTAATAAGAGTAATGATAGGGGTGGAAATGATAACATTTCTGTCGCATATTTAAAGAGAGGTGTATCATAGTATGGTAGCAAAAGGGCAAAAGATTAACGATCGTTATCAAATTATTCGTTTGATTGGGGAAGGTGGCATGGCCAATGTCTATCTCGCCCATGATACGATTTTAGATCGCGATGTTGCAGTAAAAATCTTACGTGGTGATCTAGCTGGAGATGAGAAATTTGTAAAGAAATTTCAAAGAGAAGCAATTAGTGCTTCTAGTTTAAATCATCCTAATATTGTAGAATTATATGATGTTGGAGAAGATCATGGTCAATATTTTATTGTCATGGAATATGTAGAAGGAAAAACATTGAAAAGTTTAATCAAAAAACGTGGTGCATTAACCCTTCCAGAAGTAGTTGATATCATGTTACAACTGACAAGTGGAATCGCTCACGCCCATGATAGTTATATCATTCACCGTGATATCAAACCACAAAACGTCATGATTTTAGACAATGGAATGGTCAAAATAACAGACTTTGGAATCGCTACTGCTTTAAATAATCATGAATTAACAGAAACCAATTCCATTATGGGATCTGTTCATTATTTACCACCAGAACAAGCAAATGGAAACGGTGCCACTGTAAAAAGTGATATTTATTCTTTAGGAATTTTAATGTTTGAACTGTTAACAGGAAAAGTTCCATTCAAAGGTGAGAACGCTGTAGAGATTGCGATTAAACAAATGAAAACACCAATTCCGAGTGTTCGTAAGTATAATGAAGAAATTCCACAAAGTGTTGAAAATGTCATTCTGAGAGCTTGTGCAAAAAACCCGAAAAACCGTTATGACTCTGCGAGAGAAATGCATGAAGACTTAAAAACAGTATTATCTCCAGAAAGAGAAGAGGAAGAAAAATGGGTTTATGAATATCCTGAAAATGAATTAGATGAGACAAAGAAATTATCAAGAGAAGAATTAAATAAAGGATTACTTGCTGAAATCGAACAAGAAGAGGAATCAAAAGACAAGAAGAAAAAAGATAAGAAAGATAAAAAGACAAACATGGTTTTAATCATCGCAGGTAGTATTTTCGCAACACTTGTCATTGTCTTTGCTGCTATTTTCTTCTTAATTCCAAATATTACTGGAACAAAAGAAGTAAAAGTACCGGATATTGCTGAAATGACAGTAGAAGAAGCCAAAGAGAAACTAGAAGATGTCGGCTTAGAAGTAACGAGTGAAGATATTGAACAACCAAGTGAAGAGATTGAGGAAGGTCATGTCATTAAAACCAGTCCTGCAATCGGACGAAGTGTCAAAAAAGGTGCGAAGATTCAACTCTATGTTTCTACTGGTACAGATAAAGTAGAGATTGAAAATTATGTTGGACAAAACTATTATGAAGTAGAAGCAAAATTAAAAGCAGCTGGTTTGGATGTCATTCGTGAAACAAGAGAATATTCTGAAACAGATACGTCTGTGAAAGCAGGTATTATTATTGAACAAAGTGTTGCCGCAGGTGAAGAATTAGAAAAAGGAGATTCTATCACACTATATGTTCCAGAATTCTATGTAGAATATCCTGATTTTATCGGAGAAAACTATACAGAAGAACAAGCACAAGCTTGGGCAGATCAAAATGGTGTAAAATTAGAAATCACTTATCGTGAAACTTCTGATGTAGAACCAGGAATGATTCTTTCACAAAGTAGAGCAGCTGGAACAAAAGTAAATACCAATGTACCACTTAGAATTACTGTCGCAAAAGCACCAGAGGTAACTCCGAGTCCTTCTGAATCTCCAGAAGACCCAACAGAATAGAGGAATTATGCAGGGTAGAATTATAAAAAATATCAGTAATGATTATACAGTACAAACAAGTTCTAATGAACGTTATGTTTGTAAAAGTCGTGGAAAGTTTAGAAACATGAAGATTACTCCTCTGGTAGGAGATGAGGTTCTTTTTGACGAAAAGCAAAGTTATATCTTAGAAATATTACCACGTAAAAATGAGTTAAAAAGACCTCCTGTTTCTAATATCGATCAGGTTGTCATTTTAACAAGTGTCAAACATCCTGATTTTTCTTCTTATTTATTAGATAAACTGATTACAATCATCGAGTATCATTCTATTGAACCAATTATTTGTTTCACAAAGTTAGACTTATTAGAAGAAAAAGAACGTCAAGCAATGAGAACGTTGATCACTTATTATCAAAAGTTAGGATATCAAGTGTACGAGAATACAGAAACAGAGAAAATAAAAAAGATCTTTCAAGATAAAATTACTGTTTTTACCGGACAGAGTGGTGCTGGAAAATCAACACTTTTAAATCATCTAGACGTGAACTTAGAATTAAAAACAGGTGAGATTTCTCTTGCTTTAGGAAGAGGAAGACATACAACAAGACATGTCGAATTAATTCCCTTATTTGGAGGACTTGTCGCTGATACACCAGGCTTTTCTTCGATTGATTTTGATATGAATCAAGCGTGTGTTAGAGATCAGTTTAGAGAGTTTGAAAAATATAAAGAAGAGTGTAAATATAAAGATTGTATGCATGTCAAAGAAGATCATTGTAAGATCAAAGAGAAAGTAGAAGATGGAACAATTTTAAAATCAAGATATGAGAATTATCTTCAATTTATACGTGAGGTGGAAGATTATGGTCGTTTCTACTAGTATTTTGTCTATTCGTGAAAATATAGAACAAAAGTTAGAACAATTAAATCAAACAGATACAGATTATATTCATTTAGATGTGATGGATGGAAAGTTTGTCAAAAATCAAACCAGAGATTATGTACCATTAAAGAATCATATAAAAAAACCAATTGATTTACATCTGATGGTAGAAGATGTCCCTACTTATTTAGAACATTATCAACAGATGCATCCTGAAATTGTAACATTTCATGTGGAAGTAAACACCAATGTTGAAAAGTTGATTCATAGGATCAAAGAAAAAAAGATGAAGGTAGGTATTTCTTTAAAACCAAGTACACCAGTTACATTTTTATTTCCTTACTTGGAAGAAATTGATCTAATATTAGTTATGAGTGTAGGCCCAGGAGCAGGGGGACAGATGTTTCTTCCATTTGTTGTATCTAAAATAGAACTCTTAAAACGAATTCGCGAAGAAAGAGGATATCACTATCTGATTGAAGTAGATGGTGGAATCAATGCTGAAACAAAAAAGTTTTGTAAAGAAGCAGACATCTTGGTATCAGGAAGTTTTATTACCAATCAAGAAGATTATCAAAAACAAATTGACCAATTACGTTAGTATTCCTTAGGGGATACTTTTTTCTTACAAAATTGTCACCGAGAAAAAGAGGGTTAGAACTTGAAGAAATGTAGGATTCGTGTTATACTGTTTTAGTATGAATATTGAGGTGAAGGTATGCAGAAAAAAATAAAGAATACGTCGAAGCGTATTTCAAAAACTGTAAAAGATTATTCATCAAGATATATGAGAACAAATATTTTGTTTTTAAGTTTTGTCGTAACATCTGTTTTAAATGCAACACTGTTACGTTATTTGACTGTAAAAAATTATTTTGATGTATTTCCTATTTTAGCTGATCTTGCAGTTGTTGTTTTAATTGGGGCTTTTGGTTATTTCTTAAAACCGAAGAATCAATTTAAATATTTTGCTACATGGTCAATTATTTTCGCAATTCTCTGTATTATTAATTCCATGTATTATACCAATTATATCTCATTCGCATCTTTGTCATTATTACAAACCTCTTTACAGATTGTAGATGTCGCAGATGCGGTTGTTGAAAATGTTATGGAGATCAAAGACTTTTCTTATATTTGGGCACCACTTGCATTGCTTTTCTTAAATCATACTTTGAAGAAGAAAAACTATTATAAGAAAGTCGCAGAAATAGAAGTTGGTAAAGTAAGAGCTTTAAATACAATGGTATTTGGCTTAATTGTAATCGGGGTATTTATTTCTACCTTAAGTTCAACAGATATGTCGAGACTTGGCAAACAATGGAATCGAGAGTTTATTGTGATGCGTTTTGGGATTTATACCTATCAAATTAATGACGTGATTTCTAGTTTGAAACCACAGATTAGTCCTTTATTTGGTTATGATGAAAAAGCCAAAGAATTTAGAGAATACTATGATAAAAAGGCAGAAGAAGTACATGTCGATAATGAATATACAGATGTCTTTAAAGGAAAGAACTTACTGGTAATTCATGCGGAAAGTATGCAAGAATTCGTTATGGATTTAGAATTTAATGGAGAAGAATTAACTCCAAATTTAAATCGTATTGCCAGTGAAGGATTATTCTTCTCAAACTTTTATGCACAAGAGAGTGTAGGAACAAGTAGTGATTCTGAATTTACATTTAATACTTCTTTAATGCCTGCTAGTAGTGGAACCGTATTTATTAGTTATTGGGATCGTGAATATGTCACTATTCCGAAATTGTTAAAAGAACAAGGATATTATGCATTTAGTATGCACGGTAATAAAGGTAGTATGTGGAATCGTGATACCGTCCACATTAAGACATTAGGCTATGATCGCTTCTATAGTTATAATGATTTTGAAATTGATGAGACAGTAGGGTTAGGATTAACGGACCGTTCTTTCTTTAGACAAGCAGTTCCAAAGATTGAAGAAATTCAAGAGAAAAATAAAAATTTCTATGGAACTTTATTAATGCTTTCTAATCATACGCCGTTCTCTGATATTGAAAATTTACCAGATCCGATTGAAGTAGATTTCAAATATGAGACGACAAATCCTGAAACAGGAGAAACAGAAACTGTTTCCGCACCATATATGGAAGGTACAAAACTAGGAAATTATTTCAAGTTTGTACACTATGCAGATAGTGCGATTGGACAGTTATTTGAAGATTTAGATGAAGCAGGTATTTTAGATAATACCGTAGTTGTTATTTATGGAGATCATGATGCGAAGTTAAAAGAATCTGAATTCGAATATTTCTATAATTATGATCCATATACAGACAGTGTTTTAGATCAAGACGATCCAAATTACCACGATGTTGATTTCTATGAATATGAATTAAATCGTAAAGTTCCATTTATTATTTGGACAAAAGATCATGAAAATGATGAGAAATACACGAAAGAAATTACAAAAGTAATGGGTATGTACGATATACTTCCAACCTTAGGAAATATGTTTGGATTTGATGATCCATACGCATTAGGACATGATATATTCTCAACAGATGAAAATGTAGTTGTATTCCCTGATGGTAACTGGTTGACAGATAAGATGTATTATAATCATCAAAAAGGGGAAGGAAAAGTATTGAATGAAGGAGATACTGTAAGTATCGACTATATTGAAAAATACAATCAGATCTCAGAAGATGTACTAGATGTGAGTGATTCGATTATTGTGTATGATTTAATTCGAAAACAAGATGAAACCAGAAAATTGGTAGATGATTATAATAAGTAGGAGGAAATTATGGCAACAAAAACACGTACCAAAAAGAGAAAATTAAAAAAGAAGAGAATATTGATTGCTCTTCTCGTAGTGATTGTTTTGATCGCAATTGGGGGATTTGGTGTTTATTATGTCACTTCTAATAAAAAGGAAGTCAGAGCTGTCGCAACTGTTACCGATGAAATTGGAAATGGTTATAACTATACCATTACAGATGATGCGACAGATTATTCCAAAGAATTATTCGCAGACTTAAAAAAAGAACTCTCTAAAGATCAAGTAGATGAAGAAAAATATGCGACTTTAGAAACACAATTGTTCATTAGTGAATTTTTCACCCTTGCTAATAAAATCAATCGTAATGATGTAGGGGGTGTTCAATTTATCTATGCAGACTATCAAGAATCATTTCAAAAAGAAGCAATGGAACATCTTTATCACTATGTAGAAAACGATCTTTATGGAGATAGAGAACAAGAATTACCTGAAATTGTGAATGTTGACGTAATTAATGTAAAACAGAAAGAATATACGTTAAATGATATCACAACAGATGAAGAAGCTTATTATGTAGATGTTACAATGAACTATGCGAAAGATCTTGGATATCAAAAATCCGCAACCGTTGTATTAATGCATAATGAAAAAAGATTAGATATTGTCAAAATGACAGAAAAATAAGAGTCGATCTCATCAATCGATTCTTTTTCAAATAACCATCCATGATTAAATCAAACTATTTGGTTATATATTTGTCGAAACAAATCAAAGAAGTACGATGCACGTTGTTGAATAAAAAACATAGGAAATCAAGTAAAAACATGGTATAATGTTTTTAGGATGCGAGGGCAGGGTATGAACAAAAATAATCAAAAACAAATATTATATGCAATACTCATTCTAGTTGTATTTATTATATTATGGATTGGGCTTTATTTCTTAATGGTTCATGAATCAGAGACCGTAAAGGATAGTGTTTCAAAATCTACATTAGAAACAGAACTGAAAAACACATATCCCTCTTTGAAAATAGAACAACAAGAGGATACTATTCTATACCAAGTAGATGATCATGTAGAAATCTATGGATATGAACAAGAGGGTGCTATTTCTAGAATCTTACTTGTCTTTGATCAAGAGACCTACCAAGAAGAAACCGCAAGGACCTATTTAGAACAATTACTATCAATTTTTCTTACCGATTCGGAAAGAATTTCAGAAATCGTTCAGCAATTAATCGTATTTGATGAAGAGGAAGAATCATTAATTGTGAATGATATCGTAGAAGATCATTATGAATTTTTTACACGTATCGATCAACCAAAAGAAAAAATCGTTTTCTACATCAATGATTTAAATTTTGAATAAAGAGGAGGATATTTATTATGGATTTAGTTATATTTATTGTTTTAGCGTTAGTAGTCGTTATTATCTTTCGATCATTTCGAAGCTTTGTTTACTTCTTTGCAATCACAGATATTTTATTACGTATTTTATCATTCTTAAAAGAACTTTTAAACATTCGTGAGTTTACGAATTTCTTAAATCAGTATGTACCAAGTAATTTATTAAGTATTGTAAATGCTTATTCCACTGGTATTTTTAATCAAATATTAACATGGGGTTATTTAATCTGTTTTATCGCATTTGAAGTTTATTTAATCCAGTATTTTATCAAAATGAAAAAAGGGAGATAATCATGAGAAAAGGATTTACTTTAGTCGAATTACTTGCCACAATTACAATATTAGGTTTAATTGCCTTACTTGTTGTTCCAACCGTGACGGGAACACTGAATAGTTTCCGTGAAGATGTGAAAGAAAATCAAAAAGATAGTATTGTTGCAGCTGCAAAATTATGGGCAACAGATCATCGTTTAGAATTAGAACGAGGAATCAATCAAACAGGCAATTATTGTGTGACAGTAGGAGAGTTAAAGAATGGATATCTAGAAGAAGAATTAAAAGACCCAGATACAGAAGAAGAGATCAGTGAATCTGTTGGTGTACAAATTACTAAGGATGGAAAAAACTATGTCTATCAGTATGTAGACTCTTGTACTTCCCAAAGTACAACAACCCCAACAACAACTTCTCCAACAACAACTGCACCAGCAACCACCTCTCCAACTTCTACAACATCCATTCCAACAGGAACCGCAACCATCCCTCCTACCACATAAGATAGGAGGTGTTTTCTTTGCAAAAGAATAAAAACGATGAAAAGATGTATGAGAAGTGTTTACCTGGGTATTTAGAAAAAGACCTAAAACAGTTAAAAGAGGGAATACAAAAGCATGTAACTTATCTCGATTGCCTAGTCAATGAGTTACAAGGATCCGTCAATAGTGCTTTTGTAGATGGAGATATTACGGAAAAACAATGTGATTACTTCTACGAACAGTATATTAATAGAAACTATGAATAACGACGTTAGGAAGTTCTCTTAACGTTTTTTCTTTCCAAACGTTTGTTTGATATGATATAATGAAAAAGAAGGTGATAACATGTATTCATATATCAAAGGAATCGTAAAAGAAATTGACGCTACTTATATCGTAGTTGAAAATCATGGAATTGGGTATTTGATCTATACGGCAAACCCATATTCCTTCCATGAAGAAGAAGAGGTACAAATTTATATTTATCAACAAATTAGAGAAGATGAGAATACATTATATGGATTTAAAACAAGAGAAGAAAAAGAGTTATTCTTACAATTGATCCAAGTAAAAGGACTTGGTTGTAAAATGGCACTTCCTATGCTTGCAACTGGTTCTATTGATGGTATTAAAGATGCGATCGATCGTGAAAATGTATTGTATTTAAAGAAATTCCCTAAAATAGGGGATAAAGTTGCTCGTCAAATTATTCTTGATTTAAAAGGAAAGTTAGCTTCCTCAACACAATCTAGTCAAGAAGTAGATCACTTTGAAGAATTAATCGAAGTATTAAAAGGATTAGGTTATAAACAACCAGATATTAAAAGGATTTTACCACAAATTGATCGTACATTAGAATTAGAGGAGCAAATCAAAGAAGCATTACGCTTGATGTTAAAATAGGAGGTGCCTATGGAAGAAAATAGAATTGTAACTGGCGAAAAATTACCAGAAGACCAAGTAGAGAAAAGCATTCGCCCTGCTCATATGGATGACTATATCGGTCAAGGAGAAGTGAAAGAAAACTTAGAAATCTTTATTAAAGCTGCCAAAATGAGAGAAGAACCATTAGACCATGTCTTGTTATATGGTCCTCCTGGATTAGGAAAAACAACTCTTTCTTATATTATCGCTAATGAACTTGGTAGTCATATCAAAACAGCTTCTGGTCCCTCTATTGAGAAAAGTGGAGATCTAGCAGCCATTCTCTCAACATTAGAACCAGGAGATGTCTTATTCATCGATGAAATTCATCGTATGCCACGTTTTATCGAAGAGATCTTATATCCTGCCATGGAAGATTTTACTTTAGATATTATTGTTGGAGAAGGCTCTACTAGCCGTAACATTAAAATCAATTTACCACCTTTTACATTAGTAGGTGCAACTACAAGAGCAGGAGACTTATCTGATCCCCTTCGTGATCGTTTTGGTATTATTTCAAAATTAAATTACTATACAGTAGAAGAATTAACACAAATTGTCAAACGTACCAGCAATGTCTTAGGATGTAGTATTGATGAAGATGCAGCAGTAGAACTCGCAACACGTAGTCGTGGAACCCCACGTATTGCCAATCGTTTATTCCGTCGTGTTCGTGATTTCGCCCTTGTCATGGGAAATGGAAACATTGACTTACAAGTAACAAAATATGCTCTTGATAAACTCAAAGTAGATAGCTTAGGATTAGACAATACAGACTATAACTTATTAAAATCCATTATCGAAAAATTTAATGGGGGACCAGTGGGAATCGAAGCAATCGCTTCTTCTATTGGAGAAGAAAGAGGAACCATTGAAGATGTTTATGAGCCATACTTGTTACAAACAGGATTATTAAAAAGAACAAGTAGAGGAAGAATGGCAACTAGAAAAGCTTATGAACACTTACATATTCCATATCCAGAAAAAGGTGAGTAGATGGTTATCGTTATATTAGGACCAACCGCAGTTGGTAAAACAAAACTCAGTGTAGAACTTGCAAAACGATTAGATGGTGAAATCATCAATGCCGATAGTACCCAGATTTATCAAGACTTAAATATCGCTACTGCAAAAGTAACAGAAGAAGAAAAAGAACAAATTCCCCATCATTTATTTGATATCAAAACAGTCACAGAAGAGTATAGTGTCAGTGATTACCAAAAAGATGCTAGAAAACAGATTGAAGATTGTATGAAAAGAGGAAAAGTACCAATCTTAGTTGGAGGAACAGGATTATATATCAAAGCTGCTCTTTATGACTATCAATTTGCTCCAACTTCTTATAAAGGAGATTATCAAGGAATCTCTACAGAAGATCTTTTCCAACAACTCCATCAAATCTATCCGGATACGAAGATCCATCCTCATAATCGCAAACGAATCGAAAGAGCACTCGATTACTATCACGAAACACATCAAGTATTAGAAGAAAAAGAAAAAGCTCAGAACTTGTTATATCCCACATTATTTATTGGCCTGACATGTGATCGAAAACAACTATATGAGAGAATCAATCACCGTGTAGAAGATATGGTCCAAGCAGGATTGTTAGAAGAAGCAAAAGCAATCTATGAGACCAAGATCCGTACCAAAGCAATCATGACTCCGATTGGATATAAAGAATTATTTCCATACTTTGAAGGAACAAAGTCATTAGAAGACTGTTTAGAAGAAATCAAAAAAGATAGTAGACACTATGCGAAAAGACAGTACACTTTTTTCAATCATCAATTGCCAGTCCATTGGATCACTGTTGATTTTCACGATTTTTCTCATACCGTAGAAGAGGCAGTACAGTGGGTTTTAGAAAACACAAAGAAATAAAATGACATTGGAGATGACAGTGTCATTTTTTAATTATATTTTTTTCTATTTTTGTTGTATAATCGAATTAAGAAAGGATCGATGTAAGGTGAAAAGGGAAAGAGTTTTAATGATCATGATTGTGATTCTCATTGTAATTGTGATCGGAATGGGAATAAAAATATATGTTATGAGTAATGAATATAAAGAACAACAGAATATTTTATCTGAAACAGAAAAAGAAATTGATTTAATCAAACAGCAAATCGAAGAACGTTGTCCAGATCAATTTCATTTTGTTGATGAAAAGTAATCAACCACGACAAGGAGAAAGAGGGACTACCATGGATAAGAACCAGTGCAGTGATGCAGAAATCAGAGGAAAAATTGATATTGCTTTTGCCAGATTGATTGGGCCACTAGCCATTATGAAAGAGTTAAAGTCTTATCAGAGTTCTAAAGAGGAAATACAAAGTTTATTGGATATTGTAACAAAGTGGGGTGCGAAATTTCAGAGTACCCAAAATTTATTTTTCATCAATTCCAAAGAAATACTTGATGTTTATGACAGGCTAGATGCGTTAAAAGATCGATTTTTATTTGATACAAGCTTAGGTCTAGAAAGTGAATTATCAGATGAAATTGTTATATGGATATATGAATTAATGGAATTAAGAAAAATACAGATCGATCGCGAAGTGAAAAAACAATCATAAAATAGAAGAGCACAACTAGAAATAGTGTGTTTTTCTTTACAATGTGTTTCCTGCTTGCTATAATGAACTTGTAACTGAGAAAGGAGTGTGAGGCAAATGAAGTTAAATTGTTACAATGAATGCAAGGGAATCACACATGCCTGTGAGGTGAATTTCGTTTTTTAAAACAAACCATAACTGCATGTGTGCAAGACTTCCCTAAAAAGATAGGAGAAAAGAAAATGAATATATGGGATGAATTATATACAAAAGCAAAAGAAAAATTAAATCCCAGAACAGTATCTCCTTTTATTGAAGCAGGAGGAGTTGCTGCAGCTATTTTAACCGATCAAGGAAATATCTATACTGGTGTTTGTATTGATACCGCTTCCACACTTGGAATGTGCGCAGAAAGAAATGCTATTGCCAATATGATTACCAACGGAGAAAGTCATATTGTCAAACTGGTTTGTGTCACTCGTGATGGAAAGGTTGGTATGCCTTGTGGAGCTTGCAGAGAATATTTGATGCAGTTAGATAAAAATAGTAAAAATATGGAAATATTAAGCGATCTTGAAACAAAAGAAACCGTTCGCTTAGAAGAACTTGTACCAATGTGGTGGGGGTATCAACGATTTATCGATTAGTCTTAGTAAAACCAGAATTAAACGATTATTGGTATGAAAAACAATGCCTAGAAGATCCTGATACAATGAGCTACAATGCGGGATACGATGTTTCTTACGAAGGATATCACTATGATACAGGGTGTATTGATTTCCCAGAAGAAAGATGGGAAGTCTGTTATCAGAGAAGAGAAAAAGAACATCGTGTATTTCTGTTTTTAAAAGACATTCACAAAGATTGTTATGTTGGATATGTCAACTATCAATACCAACAAGATCTACAACAATATCATTGTGGAATTGTCATTGAAGCGAAATATCGTGGTATGGGATATGCGAAAGAAGGACTTACTTTATTATGTGAGTATGCCTTTTCGCACGGTGTTGATGCTTTATATGATGGCTTTGAAGAGGATAGGGCATCTGCACGACATGTGTTTCAAGAACTGGGATTTGAAATTGCAGAAAGAACAACTTGGAATCGGTTTGGAACAAAAGTAAATGGAATGACAATTGTTCTAACCAAAGACAAGTTTCAAAAAAGAGGGAATCGATGATGATTTCCTCTTTTTAAATTCCTTCTTTGTAAATATTCTGATCAAAGACATGATGGATTGGATCTTTTGCTAATAAATCCGTTCCTGTAATTAAGAAGTAATGATCTAACAAAACATTTTCATGGGTATCTACCACAGGATCATCCCATGTTAAATCAACATGAAGCCATGTATCATTGACATAGACTAAATTCCATACATGTTCTGCATTAGATATTTTATAATTCGGAATATTGAGACGATCTAAGAATAACGCCATCGTATCGGAATATCCTCCACAAAGAGCAATATGATACTTAAGTGTTCCATAAGCAGTATGTGTTGCTTTCTCATTCTTATAATTCTCATTATTAATATTTTCTGCACCCTCACTATCATAAACCGTATGATTGATAATATAATCGTGAATCGCTTTTATTTTTTCTACATCAGTCATCGTATCATTTACTGTTTCTCCCATAATACGATCTATTTCTGAATCAATAAACTGAATCTCTTCCGCGGTATATGTTTTTTCTACTTGGACATGAATTTTTCCAAAGTTATTAATATCGATATATAAATGGTTAAAACTATTATATGGATGGACAAAGTTATTGAAATTAGAAAGTTCTTCTGGATTTTCGGTTAGTGTTTTCGCATCGTTGAAACAACTCTCATAAGATTCATCACAGAAGAATGTGTATTCCTCCCAACCATTATTTAAAATCGTATAAATAATATTTAATAAATCCTGCCGATTCTTTGGTTGAAAGTCTTCTGTCTCTTGAACATAACTGATATTTAACTCTTGATAATACTGGTTCTTTTCTTGGATGACCATGTCATTTTTATAAATGAAGTTCTCCATGATAAAGCGGGCAATCGGTCTATGATATAAAAAGAGAACAAAGACAAAGACCATTCCTAAAAGTGTATATAAAAAGTTTCTTAATTGTTTCACATTATCACCTGATATTATTATATCAAAACAGGATAAAAAAAAGAAGTAATTTCTTACTCCATTGCATTAACCTTTTTTGTTAAACGAGATTTATTACGAGCAACATTGTTTGCTTTGACAGCACCCTTACTATTTGCTTTATCGATTGCTTTGATGGCTACACCTAATTTTTCTTTTGCCAATTCTTTATCGTTTGCTTTGACTGCTCTTTCCACATTTTTCATTGCTGTTTTCATTGCTGCAGTATAATCATTATTTTCCGCTTCTCTTTTGATATTTTGTTTGATCTTCTTCTTTGCATTCTTCATATTTGCCATAAGTTTCACCTCCAAGTTCTCTTGAACATCACTATTTTAGCAAATTCAAAAGAAAAATGCAATAAAAACACCTGTTTTTGGTAAAAATAATCGTAGGTGGTGAGAAAAATGGGGCATGAAATCGATTTGAAAGGGAAATTACCCCGTACCGATTTAGCAATTGATTTAATTACAAAAGAGATGGATGGTGTCAAAAAACAGGTAAAAGAAATTGGAATCTGTAAAGTGACAACCGTGAAGATTGAAAAAGAAGCAGAAGCGATCTTGAACAAGAAACAGGGGAATTATATTACGATTGAATTTGAAGATATTACAGATCATGAGAATGAACAACAGGTTTTAAAAATTGTGACAGAGGAATTAACCAAGTTATTAAACAAGATGAAAATTCCTGAGACAGCTTCTTGTTTGATGGTGGGTCTTGGAAATGAAAATTCTACTCCAGATGCACTAGGACCACTTGCGATCAGTCATGTGCTCGTTACGAATCATTTATTTGAACTGGGAGAAGTGGAAAAGGGTTTTCGTAAGACTTATGCGATCAAACCAGGAGTGATGGGAACAACTGGAATGGAAACTAGAGAACTATTAAAAGGAATTGTCCAAGAGATTCGTCCTGACTTTATGATTGTCATCGATGCTTTAGCAAGTGGTAGTGTAGAACGATTAAATAAGACCATTCAAATGACAGATACCGGAATTCACCCGGGAAGTGGTGTCCAAAATCAAAGAAAAGAAATTAGTACCGAATACTTTTCTATTCCTGTTCTAGCACTCGGAGTACCAACTGTTGTTGATGCTGCTACCATTGTTTCCGATACGATTTATTATATGCAGAAGAATTTCGCATATACCAAAGAACATCTTTCCAAACCTTCTCATAAACTTTCTTTTGGACACGAGAACTACTTAAAAAAAGAAGTAACAATTGCCCCAGAAGATAATGAGAAGTTGATGGGCTCCTTAGGAAGTTTATCAGAAGAAGAAAGGAAACAATATATTTTAGAAGTACTGACTCCGATTGGATATAACTTTATTGTGACTCCTAAAGAGATTGATTATTTTGTAGAAAAGTTAGGATTTCTTTTAGGAAATGCACTGAATCACGCATTACATCGAAATATTTCTTTTGAAACAGAATGATTTTTGACATAATTTCCATCCTTGGTATCGTATGATATCAAAAGGAGGGAGAATATGTCCAAAAAATTTCACACAAAAAGAAGAAAAAAACATAAACTCATAAAAATACTGATTTTGATTTTGGTTTGTTATTTTTCTTTTGAGAGTACAACTTACTATGTTTTAAAATCACAATTAGCGACTTCTAATGAAGAATTCTTACAAAACATGTTGCGGGATTCCAATCATTATTTACTCTATCAAAAGAGTGAGGAAAATGTGATTGCGAAGATTGGCAAGTATTTTATGGATTTTGATTTAGAACAACCACTTAGTCTACTAGGTGTTCCGACTGTAGAAGAACAAAAGAAAGAGGAAATGGTTTTTCAAGAAGATCCCGATGCGACATTTGTTTCCAATCCTGTAGAAAAGACCGATGTATCTTCTTCCCCGCAAGTCTATATTTATAACACACATCAGACAGAGAGTTATAGTATGAAAACATTAGAACCTTATAATATAACTCCGAGTGTCATGATGGCTTCTTATCTGATGAAAGAACATTTTCAAAAAGCGGGGATAGAAACCATTGTCGAAGAGACCAATATTTCTGATTATATGAAAGAACAAGGATACCAGTATGCGAAAAGTTATGTAGCAAGTAGAACCTTCGTAGAAAGTATATTAAAGAAATATCCAGATTTAAAATTAATCATTGACCTTCATCGCGATGCCATTCCTCACGATTCTTCTACGATTACCATTGGAGAGAAAAACTATGCTAAGGTTTTATTTATTGTAGGAATGAATAATCCGAATTATCAGGCAAATCTTTCTTTAGCGCAATCGATCTCAGACTTAATTAATCAATCATATCCAAAGTTATCGAGAGGAATTATGAGTAAGAGTGGAAGTAATGTCAATGGGTTATATAATCAGGATTTAAATGGAAATATGATCTTGTTAGAATTAGGAGCCAATGAGAATACCATTGATGAAGTACAAAATACCGTGGAAGCAATCGTTCCAATTATCAGTGCGTATTTAAAATCATGATCAAAAAAGAAGATAAAATTAAGATTTATAAACGTTGTTTTAAATATTTTATGATTGCTTCCTTTATGGCTTTTCTAACACTTTATCTGTCACAAGAAACTGGGTATTATGAATATGATATTAGAAGAAAGACGAGTTTTACCAAAGAGCAAATCGAACAATTTGAAAAAGATGTGGCAGCTGGCAAAGAAGTCGATATTGAAGATTACTTAGAACAACCAGATCGTGATTATGGAAATAAAATGTCTAATATGGGATATCAGATTTCTAGTCAAATCGGAGATTTGGTAAAATTAGGAGTCGATAAGTTGTTTGGCATGTTAAATAAAATGGTTGATGAATAGTTGCTTATTCAAACGAAACATGGTAAACTAAAGGCAAGTTGGTGATACGATGGAATTAAAAGAAATGTTAAAAACAAGGGATCTTAGTTACTATGAAGATTCCATTCAAGATCTTGTAAGAAAAGAAGAAGATTTAGATAGTGCGATCTTAATCCAGAAAAAAAGAAATGATTCTCTTTATGCATTTTATAAAAAGTTTTATGATGATCCGGTTGGAGATTTGTTGGATATCTTGAAATTAGACAAGAAATACGCGAAAGAAATAGAGGCATCACGTAAAAATGAGAAGCTACTTTCTTGTGAGAAAGTATATGATCGTTTATTTGGATGTTCTTATTTAGAGGGACTTCGTTTGGTTTTGGATGATTTTAGAAAGAAAGATTTGAATATTGTTCTTCCAAGGGAAGATACAGATATGTTGACAGAGGATGAGAAAGAACGTTATTATGC
>CALVJU010000064.1 GCA_944332375.1 uncultured Bacilli bacterium | reverse complement strand
AAGTCGATTCTATTTCTAAAATGTCCCCTTACAAATAAAGTCACTCACTTCTCCGTAAGTTTCAGGAAAACCATAGCGATAATTGTCATGAACCTGTTGTCCATCTGCAGTAACTACGACTGCCCCAGATGCATCAAACATATCCATAATAGAAGACGAATATTCATCATCCAAACCCAATCCTAGAGGAATCATCACATAATTTCCGTGTTGATCTGTTACTTTTAAGACATACTTTCCTAGTTGATTCGCATAAATTTCCACTAGATAATGACTTGCTAAATTTTCCTTTAAAAGCGTATCTAATCCTTTATGATCACAGTAAGAAACTGGTTTCCACCACGATGTAACATCGCTCTTTGTATGTGGTATATAATCCGGAGTAATCGTTTCAACCAATTGTAGACGACTCATTTCCTGATATTGTTCATATTCTTCCTGTTCTTGTTTTTGTTTTTCCTCTTCTTTTCTTTTTTCTTCTTGAATAGCTTGATCTGAGTCTGTTCCTCTTTTCACATATAACATAGACTCATCTCTAGAATTTAGCATCTCATAATTATTAATTACCGAATAATCATAAGTATAATCTCCATTTAAATAATAATTCATCGTTAATATAACCTTAGTTTCATCTAATGTAAAAGTACAATCACTCACCTCTTCTATAAAACGATCTGACTTTTCTGTACATCCATCTTGAGGAATACATCTTTTGGTCGTCCCAGATTCATCTTTGATTGCCCATACTTTTGCATGACATGTTCCATCTGCATATAAAATAATCTCCGTGTCATCTTCTGCATAATATTCTCCAGCTACTTCAGGATACTGTTCTTTCTCCTTTCCACAACCAACCAATAATATACTAATCCCTAAAATACATAATAACTTCTTTCTCATCATACACCCTCTATTCTAATATCAGTATAACATTTCACTGATATGTTTGCAATATGATGATATTCTCACACCAAAAGAAGCCTCACTCTTGAGACTCCTTTTTTGCTTGTTCAATTAATTTTAAATTATTTTTTAATCTTTCATCCTCTGGATTCATAGAAACAGCAATCATTGCATTTTGATAAGAGCGATCATAATCCCCTAAATAGAAATAACTAACTGCTAGTAAATCATATGGTGTTTCATTATAACTAAATGGTTCATTAATATAAGACTTAGGATGATTTAATATTTGTAAAGCCTTTGTTACATAAGTAACAACTTCTTGATAATCATCTAATTCATAATATAATAGTGCCATTTCCATATAGGGATCTCTTAAGTAAGGAGCTTCCTGAATTGCTTTTTCTAACCACATCTTAGCTTCATCATAACGTTTTAAATGACGATAACTACGAGCAATAAAACGCATAGAAGCACATCTTTCATCTTTCCAAGTTGCTCTTTTTAAGTTTAAGTACTTAATTAAAGTATCAATACATTCATTCCACTTTTCATAATACATATACTCTCGTCCTAAATAATGCATATTTCGATCATCTTCAGGATCTTCTTGAACAGATAGTTCTAAAAGTGGTAGATAACTACTTCTAGATTTATTACGATCTGGATAATGATTTAACGTAATCTCATCTGTAACAAGTTTCTTTTCTTCTCCAAATTGATAAGATAAAATCTCATGAACAGGATGTGTCCAAGTAAAACCTAATCTTCTATGAATTTTTTCAATATAAAAGTTTACGATTGGTTTTCCATGTTCATCTAGACTCCAATTATAATTATACTGTAAACGTGTCAATGATTCATCCCATAGAGATTCCAACTTCTCTCTCCAACCTGGTTCAAAGACTTCATCAATATCTGTACATACACAAATATCCGTATCTTCTGGTACCAAATCTAAAGAGGCATTACGTGCGACATCAAATCTCCATGGAGTAATCACTTGAGAAGTAACATGTACTCCTCTTTCTTTCAATCGTTCAACAGTATGATCACTAGAGCCTGTATCTAATACATAAATATCATCTGCTTCTTGCATGGAATCAACCCAACGATCGACAAACTGTTCTTCATTTTTACTGATCGCATAAACACTGATCTTATATTTTTTCATAGTCACTCCACTATGGTCCTGTAGGTCCCGTTGGTCCTTCTGGTCCAGTTGGTCCTGTCGGTCCGGTTGGTCCGGTTGCACCTGATGCTCCAGTTGGTCCTGTTGCTCCTTCTGGTCCCGTCGGTCCGGTTGGCCCTGTTGCACCTGTTGGTCCGGTTGGCCCACTTACTCCGGTTGCACCTGTTGGTCCCGTTGCTCCCGCTGGACCTGTAGGCCCTGTTACTCCGGTTGCTCCAATTGGTCCACTCACTCCAGTAGCTCCTGTTGGTCCTGTTGCTCCCGCTGGACCTGTAGGTCCTGTTACTCCGGTTGCTCCCATCGGTCCACTTACTCCAGTAGCTCCAGTAGCACCCGTTGGTCCAGTTGGTCCAGTAATACCAGATGCTCCCGTCGGCCCTGTTACACCTGTCGCCCCAGTTGGACCTTGTGGAATTGTTAAATTTAATACATAATTAGGAGCAACTCCAGTAATACTTGCAGAAGCTGTTCCACCTGGTGTACCAGTAGTTACTGTACCAATCGTCAAAGTAGCAATCCCTCCTGTTGCACCCGTTGCTCCCGTTGCTCCAGTTGGTCCGGTTGGTCCCGTTGCTCCGGTTGGACCTGTAGGCCCTGCGACAACACCAGTTTCTTGCCATGAAGCAGTATCCGCACTCCATACATATAATTGATCTCCAACAACATAAGCTTGCCCTGGAAGTCCTGTTGGATGAGCTGCCAATAACTCAGGTAATGTATTATAAAATCCTTGAGCTGCAATTCCTTGACCTGCCGCTCCAGTTGGACCTGTTGGTCCTGTTACTCCAGTTGGTCCCGTCGGTCCGGTTGGTCCTGTAGGCCCAGTAGGTCCCGTTGCTCCAGTTGGTCCACCAGATGGTCCCGTTGGCCCCGTTGGTCCAGTAGGACCTACAAAAACCGTACCAAGTCTACAATTTTTCGTATCGCACTCTATTTTTTGCATCGCACTTTCGTAGATATTATCCATATTCACACTCCTTTCATTATAATATATGAGAAAAACAAAAAAGAATTAGTAAAAATAACTAATTCTTCTAGGAATTCCCACTTAAGAAATAGAATCTCTTTCATGGTATTTGGAATCAAATAATTCTGGTTCTAAATCAATCACTTCAATTTGACTATCTAACGTTGGCAAATCTTCTTTCCTTTTCAATCCAAAGAAATCTAAAAACTCCTTTGTTGTCCCATACATCATAGGTCTTCCTGGTAAATCCGACTTTCCACGTTCTTCGATCAAATTCTTCATCAGCAATTTTCTTACTAAATGTGCACTTCCAACGCCACGGATCTCATCGACTTCTACTCTGGTAATTGGTTCATTATAAGCAATAATTGCCAATGTCTCCAAAGCTGCTTGACTCAAATTAGGATTATCTTGGACGAATACCAGTTTCTCATAAAAAGACTTATGTTCCTTCTTCGTTGTTAACTTATAAAGATCCCCATATTTTTCTAACTGAATTCCCCTTTCCTCACTCTGATAATCGTTCTTTAATTCTTGTAACAATGTTTCTACTTGCTCCTCATTTTTTTCTAACACACGGGCCAGTTCCTCTAGAGTGATTCCTTCACTACCAGATACAAATAAAATTCCTTCAATGACTGCTTTCTGGTTCATGTGAATCCTCCTTTACTGATAATATAATTCGGTCAAAGTTGTGCGTTTGTTCAATCACAAGAGATTGTTTTTTTGCTAGATCTAAAATAGATAAAAACGTAACTACGACATAATCTTTACTCCATTCTTGGAATAACTCTTCAAACTCTACACGTTTTTTCTTTTTTAATAACTCTTTAATCTCACTACTTCGTTTCGATACTGAATACTCTTTTTTTGTAATCTTTGTATGTAATGGTTTTTCTAATTCTTTTCTTTTCAACATGGCTTGAAATGCTTCTAATAAACGATCGAGTGTAATATCTTCTGATAAAGTAGTATCTTCTTTTTGATACTCTTTTAAATTAGAAGGATCTTTGGTATAGACTAAATGACGATCTTCTTCTAATTGTCTCAAACTTCCTACAATCTGTTTATACTGTTGATATTCTTGTAATCGTCGAATCAATCGTTCTTTCGCATCTTCTTCAAAAGCATCTTCTTCTTGTTTCTTTTCTCGTGGTAAGAGATGGTTGGATTTCATTTCAATCAATTCCGCTGCCATACTTAAATATTCACTGGCAATCTCTAGATTCATTTCTTCTTGTTTTTGAATATATTCTAGATATTGTTCTGTAATCTTAGAAACTTCAATTTCTTCTATTTCAATATCACTCTGTTTAATTAAGTGTAATAAAAGATCTAAGGGTCCTTCAAATTGATCAATTGTTACTCTATAGTCCATCCTTACCACTCCTCTTTTTATTATACCATTTTTTTAAGACTCTTGTTCTTAATTTTTTAAATGAAATGTCTTAGGGGCATAGCGATACACTAAGAATAGAGAAATCAAACAGTATAAAATACTAAACAAGATTGTACAACATCCAAAGGTGAAAATAGGAATTCGTATTTTCAACATATAATAACAAAATAAATAAGTTGCACCATTGGCGATTCCATAAGTCGCACTTTTCGTTTCACTTTCTTGATTATATGGTTGTAATAAATAATATAAAACAAGATGATGAACAGAAAAGAAAATACTCATAGCTAAAATAGAAAAGAACAAGATCGGATAATCCAAAAACTGTGTCGTTCCACCTGTGATATAAAGTAAAAATACAAGACCAAGTGCTAGTGTAAATGCAGGCAATAAATTGATGAGAATAACACTTTTTAAACGTTCTTTAAATAGATTCAGTAACACTTTTGGTTTTCGATAAAAGCCATACGTCAACATACTATGATCACAGTTCATAAACATTGCTTTACATACTTCTTGTCCACGATTGATACAATACATGATAAAGACAAAATATGGAAGCATCACTAGTAAGATGGAATTGATTCTTTCTTTCCATACAGGAAAAGAAAGTGTAAAGACTGTAAGAAAAAAGAAAATACCAATCATTACCCAAGTAATTTTAATTGCTGATTTTGATAAAATACGACTATGTCTTTTCACAAACAGTTCATTAAAATAAGCATAACCTGTTTTATGACTGACTATTTTGGTATTCACATCAATTCCCTTTTGTACTGTTTTCTTTTCCATGTTTTTGGTCTGATAAGCAGCTAGATTCATATTGTCGTTTGTTAAAATGATTTTATATATTTCACGATATTTTGAATACTTCTGTAGATAGAAGATACCCCAAATACCACCAATTACTACAAGTAACAGAAAAAGAACAGAAAAAGACAGTGGCAAGACGATTTGAACATATGGAAGTCCATAAGCAAATATCAAAAAGAACAATATCCAAAGCCAAACTCCTTTTACTGGATGGTTTTCATCTGTTACAATTCCTGTACGTTTGTATTTTTCTAAAAAATAGACATTGACAAGAATTTTAAAAGCAGCTACGTAAAATGGAAGTAGAATGCAAATCCAAACTGGTACTTGACTGAGAATTCCAAAAAGACATGTAAATGGCATAAAGCCAATAACGACTTTCAGCATACGATCATAATAATCAGAAAGCGTATATTTTTTCGCATCCATTTTTAAAGTGAACATCGCATAGTATTTGTCTTTTGTTGGATTGAATAAATAGGTATTTAAAAGTGCACCTGCTCCAGTTAAAAAGAGAAGAAGATGCACAAAATAAGAGCCATCCGAAGAAGGATACATTGGTAAGATCAAATAAATCAAAAAGAATAGATATAAGAACTTTCCTAAAAAAGTAGATATCAGTTCGACAATGATACTATAAAACGTACCGAGAATTTTTAACGCAGTATTTCCATATAACGCATTTTTAAATACTTTCCCAATCAATGGAAGTTGTTTTAGAGAATAGATGAAAGTGTTAACACGATATGCGTTTTTTATTTGAAATGATTGAATCCATGTCTTAATCATAAGCTTACTCCGTCAATGCTTCCAAAATTTTATCGCGTAACTCTTGATCACTCATATGACTACGATCGATCTCTTTTAGAGTACCTTGATGTAATAATACAATTTCATCACAAAGACTAAGCGCAAGTTCCATAATATGAGTCGAGAAGATCAAGATATGATTTTTCTTCATCGATTTTAATACTTGTTTCATCTCTTCTGCGACAACAACATCTAGAGAAGTCAATGGTTCATCTAAAAGAAGCACATTGGGATCTGCGATCATATTGACTAACATCTGCATCTTATTTTTCATTCCATAAGAATAATCTTTTAATAATTTATCACGATCTTCTTTCTCGATATGCATAAATTCAAAATATTCATCGATACTCTTCTCTTCTTTGATCTTATCTTGATGAATATCTAAGAAGAATTTTAAAAATTCTCTTGCTGTTAAAAATTCTGGAACGTTTGGGGTTGATAATACATACCCGATATCTTCTAATTCTAATGGTCTGTTTTCTTTTTGATCTACTAAAGTAAAGGTTCCTTCTTCAAATGGAATATCGTGGTTTAAACAGTTAAAAAATGTTGTTTTTCCACTTCCATTTCTTCCTAATAATCCATAGATTTTACCCTCCTCAAAAGTAAAATCAATTCCTTTTAAAACTTCTTTTTCTTGAAAACTTTTGTGAAGATTTTCTATTTTTAATTGCATACTCCATATCACCTATTCCATTATATAAAAACTCTCTATATTCTGTCTAGAGAGTTTTAAGAAATCAATGATTCTTTTTTTAATACTTTTGTATAAGCAACTTCTTCTGGGTTGATGGCTTGATAAAATTCATCAATGGTGTCGTAAAAAGAGTAAGAAGACATCGTACGAGTAATCTGATTCATTACTTCTTGAATCAAAGCTTCTGTTACTTCTTGTTTATAAGTAGAAGTAAAAACAATTTTATATAAATATCGTTCCGTATTTTCAAATGATTTTTTTTGTTCTCTTGTTAAACGATCTGTATCGACAATATGAGCGTAGAACATAATATCTATATCTTGATAATTTACTTCATAATTATATCCAACTTCTTGAAAATAAGTGTAATGTACTCTTTTTTCAATGTCTTGTCGTGAAATCCAATCATCGATTTTACTCTTTTCCTCACTAGGAATATCTAAATATAAATAATAGGAATAACAAGTATCTTTTCCTTGAAAGTCTAATACTAATTGATCTTTTTCTTGATTTTCTGGAACAATGGAATCTACTACTTGACATCCTGATAATAATAATCCCATACATAATCCCAGTTTTTGCATTTTATATTTCATTCTTCATTCCTCCGATGCTCTATTATACTACGTTTTGAAAAGAAATCAAAAGAGATTAATTACTTAACCTCTTTATTGATTTAAATAATTAAAAATAAATGGAATAACAAGTACAGCAATTAATAACACTGTAAATAAAGCAATGACTAACATTAATCCATTTTTGTTTTTCTTTTCTGGATCTTTTTTACTTTCTTCTGCTTTAATTGCCATTTTCGCATCATTTAATTGTTTATTTAAAAGAATGGTATTTTCTAAATCTTCTTTCTTCTCTTCTTTGGTTGGAGTCATATCTGTATTTTCTAATTTAGAAACAACTGCTTCTTCTTTCGCATTCATTGTAGTATCCATAATTGGTGTAGGTTCAACGATCGCGCTCATTGGTTGTGGTGTTGATTGTGATACAGTAGGATTGACTGTCATAGGATCTATCATTGATGTTGGTGTCACTACTGGACTAGGTTGTACAACTGGTGTTTCTGGTTGTATTTGGCTATTCAACGAACTTTGGTTTCCAGTCATGACTGGAGTCTCTACTGGGGTACTCGTAGGTGTCACATCCATTGGATTCACAAACGGCTCTGTAGTACTTGGTATTTGACTTTGTACTGCTCCTTGTTGCGGAAGTGGTTCTACACTAGGAGTAACAGTTGGTGTTTCCGGTACAGTATTTACTACCGGAGATACCATTGGACTCGGTTGTGGAGTACTAACAGGACTCACAACAGGTTCTGGACTACTTGTAACCGTTGGTGCAGGTGGAACTGGACTTGGTGCCACTGGTTCCGGTGTACTTACAGCAGGCGTTACTGGAGTAGTCGCCGTAGGTTGTTGGGTAATACTTGTCCCAAAAATTTCATCTAACGTTGGAATCTTTGTTTCCTCTACTTTTTTCTCTTCCTTTGGCCCTTCTTGAACAACTTGATTGCTTGTTTCATTTAAAACGGTATTTCTTACTCCTAATACATCATCTACAGATGGAATCCCAGTTGATATAGGTTGAGTTGTCTCTTGTTGTCCTAACACATCTTCAATTGGTGGAATAGAATTCATTGGCTGAATATTAGAAACTCCCCCACTTTCTTCTGAAGAAGAAGTATCATCTGTATCCATATCTAACACTTCAACATCATCAAAATTCGTTGTTGGTTGACTTCCTAAATTGAAATCTGTTCCTAAATTGTTTAATCCTTCTTGGTTCATAAGAAATCCCTCACTATTCTCTTATACTTAACACCAGTATAGCAGATATTCCTCCAAAAGAAAAGGAAAATCAAGCATTTTCCACAATTACTTTTCACTTCATTGACATCAAGGCTTCGTCTAATGTCTGTTTTCGAATCGATACATCTTCTAATTCCACTGTCTGTAAGACAGAAAATAACTCGTGAAATTTACCACAATACAAGAAGACAATCTCATCTTCTGTCTGATCTTTTAAAATAATATTACGAATACTTAACTTTAATTGTTTATAGTTCTTTCCTTTTAAATGAACAATCGAATAATTGTGATGACACACTTTAGAAAGAGGTTCAAACTTGATCTTCGTATCCGTAACAATCAGAACATCAGAAATGATTTCTTCCATCTTTTCTAATTGATATTTTGACCAAAATAAAACAACACAACCCTCTTTTAATCTTTGATCAATTAACTTCAACATCAAATTCATATGCTTCTCATTTTGGTGTAAAAATGGTTCGTCAAATAAATAAACTTGAAACTTTAACTGATATTGTAATAAAAATAAAATACGTTCTTTTTCTCCCTTACTAAACTCTTTTAACTTTTTATTAGTATCTAGTTCTAAAGTTTCTGTATAATCAAGATCTTCATACAATTCTTTTTGAAAAAGACGAAATATTTTTAAAAACTGAGACAAAGTCAAAAACTTCAACTTTTCCATTTTTTCTTCCCACTTTTTCAAACTGTGGATGGTTGTTGTCAACTGGACAAAATCTTTACTCCAATCATCAGAAGTACTTTGAAATAATCGTTTTAATGTTTCTTCCTTTGTTCTTTCCTTTCCACCATAAAGAAGAATTCTCTTTCCTTTATATACATCAAACACCTTGCTACTCATATTATCACCAATTTTATTATACACTACTTTGAATGCAAAGAAAAGATAACCGAAGTTATCTTTAGATCCAAACACCAAATCCAATAGCTGCCATGGAAAGAATCAATCCAATGGTCCAGAACAATTTTACAACATCTCTCTCATCCCATCCTAATTTTTCAAAATGGTGATGAAGTGGTGCCATTAAAAATACTTTTTTATGGAATAATGCGATAGAAACCATTTGAATAATACAAGCTAAAGTTTCAATCACAAAGACTCCTGCTACAATCACTAATGTAAGTTCATGATCTGTTACAATCGCAATACTTGCCAGTGTTCCACCGAGCGCTAAAGAACCAGTATCTCCCATAAAGACTTTTGCCGGATGGGTGTTGTAAAGTAGAAATCCAAATAAAGATCCTACTAATACAAAACAGAATACTGCAATATCACTACTTCCCACTGCCCAGTCTGAATTCCAAGAAATCAAGGCAAAAGCGAGAAAAGCCATCAGAGATAATCCTCCAGCAAGTCCGTCTAGTCCATCGGTTAAATTCACCGCATTACTACTTGCCACTAAGACAAACAGTAAGAAGATTCCATAAAACCATCCCATATCAATACGTATTCCTAATGTATGAATATCTAAAACAGGATGAGATCCACTCTTCATATAAATATAGAAGAAGATCAATGCGATCACTAACTGTCCACATAGCTTTTGTAATTCTGTCAATCCTTCATTGTGCCCCCGCTTAATACTTAAATAATCATCGAGAAAACCAAGCAGTGCATAAGCGACAAAGACAAACATGACAATAAATAAATTCTCACTAAACGCTACTTTACCAGTCACCAATAAAAAGATCATGGTAAGCATCGTCGGAATGATAAAGATGAGTCCTCCCATCGTTGGTGTTCCATCTTTATCATGATGTGTTTTTTTCAAAAAGACACTGACATTTTGTCTTACTTTCAATTTCTTCAATAATGGAATTAAGATCAAACCAGCAATCGCTGATAAGATAAATCCTATCATCATCGATAATATGGATTTGGTTAATATTAACATAGTCTCACTCCTTGTACATTTTTTCTATGATTGTTTCTGCTATTATTTTATCATCAAAATCATATTTTGTGTTATGAATTATTTGATAATTTTCATGTCCTTTTCCAAGCAATAATAGTATATCATTTTTTTCTAAGGTTTGTATACCCTTATCAATCGCCTCTTTACGATTTTCAATGACTTCAAAATTCTTTTTCTGTAGTGATTTTGTAATATCGTTTAAAATATGCATCGGATCTTCATTTCGAGGATTATCGCTTGTAAAAATCACATAATCAGATAAATCTGTTGCGATTTTTCCCATGATGGGACGTTTAAAAGCATCCCGATCTCCCCCACAACCAAGGATTGTCACAATCTTGTGATGAGGAATCTCCCTTGTTGCAAGTAAAACTTTTTCTACCGCATCTGGTGTATGCGCATAATCGATCATTACTTTACGATTAGAAAAAGAAATCACATCCATTCTTCCCCTCGGTGCTTCTAACATTCCTACTACTTCTTGTATCTTCTTTTCCTCTACTTGTAGTTCATTTAGATATGCAATCACACATGTCATATTATAAATATTGTGCTTTCCTAACAATTTTATTTCATACTCTACCCCATTTACTTGAAAACGAGAACAATTTTCTAATAATGATACCTCAGATATTTGATAATCACTTTCATGCATGCCATAAGTCAAAGTACGATTGTCCGGTAAAAGAAAATAAGAAGCATAGGCATCATCGATATTGACAAAACAAGTTCCATCTTCTTTTACTCGTAAAAATAACTTCTGTTTTTCTTTCGCATAATTCTCCATCGTCTTATGAAAATCCAAATGATCTTCCGTCAAATTACTAAAAAAAACAGTTTGAAACTTCAAATGTCCAATTCTCTGATAACTAAGAGCATGACTACTCACTTCCATCACCACATGACTATAGCCATGCTCCTTTGCTTCTAAAATCATATCATATAAATCTAATACATCCGGTGTCGTATTCCCTAACTCTCTTACTTTCCCATCCATATAAAAACCAATTGTCCCAATATAAGCACAAGAAATTCCTAACTGATTCAAAGCTTGATACAACAAAAAACAAGTCGTTGTCTTCCCATTCGTTCCAGTCATTCCAATCAAAGTCATCTCTTTCAAAGCATCTTGATAAGTCGCATCTAAAAAATCTACTAAATACGCATGTGGATCTGGAACAAGCACTGTTTCTACATCATAGTCTCCCTCTTTACAAATAATTCGTTTCGCCCCACGTTGAATCGCATCATGAATATACTCACTCCCATCATGATTCACTCCATCTAAGGCAATAAACGTATCTCCTGGTTCTATTTTCCTAGAATCACTTTTAATATTTATCAAAAAAATACACCCCTGGTGTATCTTATGTTTCTTATTTTATTTGGTGTTTTATTTTATCCATTGTTTTCATTGTTCTTGATATTTCATAAAAGCACTGAAAATAGAATAAAATCTTCAAAAACAGTTTCTAATATATATTTCTTATAAAATATAATAATTACAAAATAATACCACTTTTCTTTCTCCACGCAATGATTTCAATTGGCTCATAGTTAAAATCAAAAGGAAATTCTAATTGTTCTATCGTATAAACGCTCCTTCAAACATAAAAAAATCCCATATCAATGAGTGATATAGGATAAATTTGCAATATAAAACTCACACGAGGTGTGAATAATTCTCTCAAGGGAGCAATTGGTTAAGTTATTTCAAACTTTTCCTAGCTAATTAGAAATTAATAATTTAATATCAATTTCTAATAATGTTTTACCATAAATTTATTTGTTTTAATAATGTATGTTTTTATTTCCTTCTAGCGCCTTGCTTACTGATAGTTAGTGTCTTTTTAACACTACTTTCTAGAATGTCATCATCTATTGTGACTCTGCCTGTTTCTGCACGCCATTCATCTAAACTATCAAAAAAAACTTGTAAATAAGGAAATTTTTGACTTAAAGTTCTTGAATCAAATATTCCATCGTATTTAGTACTAAATACACTTAGAACATCTAATGCTCTTTCTATTTCATCATAACTTCTAAAAGATAATTTAGAAAATGTTTGAAGCGATTCATTATCCATTACTACAAGAAAAGTATAGTCCTCTGCAGGTATTGTACCCTCAACATATTTTCCATACTTTTCATTTATAGCATTTATTTCAGCACCATTAAAAGCATTAAGTCCTCCACCATAAGCATGATATCCTTTTAATGGTGAAGAAAAAACTAGCCCCCTATGTTCTGGTATAGTAACTACTATAGATTGACATACATAATCTGCATTTTCATTTTGAGATATTATAGAAGATATAGATTGTGCTAATTCATTTGATAAATTAAATTGATTGTAATATTTGTACGGCATATTTTCTCCTCCTTTTGGCAAATTATTATATCATATATTTGAGAATATTAAGCATTATTTTAATTATTTTTATAAAATTTCGATTTCCCGAGAAAAAAGTATTAAATATGGTATACTTATACTAGTGGAGGATAAGTATGAATGTAATTAACAAGTTAAAGTTAAATGTTTTATATCCAGAACTCAATGATTTGAATATTGATGATGAAATATTAGAACAAATTATATCTAATAAAAATTTTAAGACTCAATATAAAACAAACATAAAACCTTTTATAAAATATTTAAGAGAATATAAATACTCTGAATATGATAATGGAACATTAAAACAGCAAGGATTAAATGATGATATAATACAACAACATTTGAAAGCTGTTTTTGAATTATCTATAAAAAATAATTCTAATAAATATATTTCATTTATAAGAGAAAATTATTATGAAAAAAATAAAATAACTAATTTTGATATTTTTAATGACTCAAATTTTGAAACACTATATTCTATGATTGGTTATGAAGTTTTTAATGAAAATATTAGTAAAATTATAAGTAATGGAAATAGCAATAGATTAATAGAATTTATAAATAATAATGGTAGAATGAATTTATTCTTGATAAATTCAGCTATGTTTGATGATAAAGTATGGAATATAATTAGTCAAAATACCACTATTGCAAATACAACAATTTTAGAGTTATTTAAATTTAAAATGGATACATTAGTAGATTTAGTAAACAAAGACTTATTTGAAGGAATAAAATATACATATGAAAATATTCCTGAAAGTCATAATTTTATTGAGGTTCAATTAGGTGCAAGAAAAGAAGGAACACTTTCTTTCCAACAATTTTCTATGGAATTTATCAAAAACATTGGTGATGAAACTTTAAAAAAATTATATGGTCGTGATAAATTTTCAGATGAAGCAGAATTTAAGAAAATATTTGAAATTGTTTCTTTTGGAAACTATGAATTAATACAGGATATAGTAAATTATGATACTTATGAATTTAATTTTAGAAATATTTCTAGTGAGGATATGCAAAAACAATTATTAGAAACTAATATAAATTATTATAATAAAAATGAAGTCTTTTTAAATAAATATTTTGGTATTGAAAGAAAAGATGTTCATTACATAAAACTCTTCTTAAATGCAATAAGTAAAGCAAATGATTTACCAGAAGAGTTTAAAGAGAAATATGGTAGTATTTTACAATTAATAAATCAAATTTTAATTTCTAATGATGAAGAATTAATAAATATCAGTAAAACAATGAATTTGGATAAAAAAGATGAATTCAAAAAATTAATAGAATCCTGTGAAAAAGATGGAAATGAAGTTTTAAAAAAACATTTTGTTAATGAACTAAAAATTAAAAATCAACAAATTGTAAGTACGGCAGAGCATAAAGAAATTATAACTAATGATGGTAAAACCATAAATGTTTATGAGTTATCAGGACAACCTTTTACAATGCTAGTTCATGCAGTAGTTGATAATAGAATGAGTGTTAACAATTCGTGTGTAAGTCAAATAGTAAACAGTCCTGAAAATTGGGATAAAATAAATGATGGTAATAATCATATTTCAGCATCATTAATTTCTGATAAATATATGGTTACATATGGTATACCAAATGAAAATGATACAATTATGTTTGGATTTAATGATTTACCTTATGACTGTATAAAATTTACTGATGTTATAGATGCTGGTATAGATAGAAAAGCTTCTACTGATATAAACTATAATATGAGAAATAGAGGTTTTGTAGCAAGTATAAATACAGTAACTACAGTTGATGATTTAATGGAAAAAACAGTTGAATTAAATTTAAGAAAACCACAAAATAGCAGAATATGGAATGAAATTGTATTATCAAGAACAGATAAAACTACTGGTATGAAAATTAAACCTAATTTTGTTGTGTGTATGGATGTAATAAGTGAAAGTTCTATAAAAGCAGCTCAACAATTTAACATACCAATTTATCTAATAAATCGTAAATATTATCAAGAATTACCTTACATTAATGAAAATAATAATGAACTAGAAACTACGAAAACAATTTAATCAGGGCACTTAAAAAGTTTCCTTTATGATTAACCCAAATATTATTTTACTAAATTCTCTTCCATTTAAGCATTCTATCGCAGTGATTCCTATCTTTTCTATTTTTTCGTTCATAATATCTTTATTTTCTTTCATACTTATTATCCTCTCCTTCGTCTATTACTACTCTTCCTGTATCATTCTATTTTGTTTCACTATATGAACTATAACATATTTTTCTAAATTTATAAATTCATTTCAAAATCATCTTTTTCTCTCATTTATTTTATCCATTGTTTTAATTGTTCTTGATATTTCATAAAAGCACTGGGAATAGGATAAACTTCTTCTAATTCTTTCCTACTCGCCCATATCCCCACAATCGGTTTTTTCAGTTCAATATGATATCCCATCATCTGCCACTCGACATGAGTAAAAAGATGTTTCGCTTCTCCTAATGGTGTAACTTCCTTCATTTCCAACGAAAGAGAACGCAACCATGTCTCCACCGTCTTTGTTTCCTCATCTACTAAAATATTAGGAAACTCATAAAAATGAGCAAGCAATCCTGTCTCTTCTCTCTGATTTAATAATACCCGATTTTGATAAGTAATCAGAAAAACATAACGCTTTTCTACTCTCCGTTTTGTATTTTTCTTCTTTACTGGAAATAGACATTCTCTTTGATGAAGATGTGCTTTACAAAAAGAAGAAAGTGGACAAGCATCACAATGTGGCGTTCCATTCGGAACACATACCAAAGCCCCTAACTCCATCAATGCCTGTGTAAAAGAAGAAGGATCTTCTTTTGACAATAAAGAAAGTAACAATGATCGAATCTCTTGTTTCCCTTGATTACTCAATATATCAACAGGATTTTCATATACTCTTGTCAAAACACGAAACACATTCCCATCTAAAGCAGGATATGGTTTATGGTATGCGATCGATAAAATTGCTCCCGCCGTATAATCTCCAATTCCCGGTAATTTGATTAATTCTTCATACGTATCCGGAATCTTCCCCTGATACACATCAACAATCATACCAGCAGCTTTCTTTAAGTTCCTTGCCCGAGAATAATATCCTAACCCTTCCCAAAGTTTTAATAACTTCTCATCAGAAACCTCTTTCAAATCATATACCGTTGGTAATGTTTCCATAAATCTTTGATAATACCCTTTCACTGCTTCTACTCTAGTTTGTTGCAACATAATTTCACTCACCCATACATGATAAGCAGTAGGATCTTCCCTCCATGGTAATATCCGATGACCAGAATGATACCATGACAATAACTTTTCTTGAAACAATTCTTTTTGTACTGACATATACTCACCTAAACCTTTTTTATTGTAACACAATTCATTTGATTTGCTATATGGAATATGGTAAAATAAATAAAAAATAAATAAAAAAAAAGGAGAAATCAAAATGTTAGAAAAAACAAAATTACTAATTGGCGCATACTATTTAAAAAAACCAATCTTTGCCCAAATCGACGAACTATTTCAATACATCCAAGACGATGGAACAATTACAAAGGAAAACTTAACCCCAATTCAAATTCAATTTCTAGAGGAACAAATCACAAAAATGAAAGAAAGTTATCTACAACTAGAAAAAGAAAAACCAAATGTTGTCCACATGACACAAGAAGAATTTTATCAAGTCTTTCAAAATATGATTGATCGTTTCTATGAGGAATTCAATCTAACCTGTGAAAGACCAAACATCCAAATCGTAAAACACTTTCCTTATCCATTTGAAAAAGCAAACTTTAAAGCAATGAATTTTAATGAACATCAAGCACAAAAATACGGATGCGAACAAGGAATTTACTTATTAGAAAAATATACCGCACATGGTATTTCTGAAATCATGCTTGCCCATGAACTGATGCATGCTGTCATTGGAAATAGAACTCCAAAAGAAGAACAAACTTCCACTGCCCCATTCTTTGAAGAAGCAACAGTCGATTTACTAGGATTATATTTCTTATTAAAATATCACTTCATCGATGAAATCTGTCTTCAAAACTGGATCTCATTCGGTCGTGGAAACTGCGATGAACGTTGTATTGGAAGTCTTTATTTTAAAGAAGCAAAACAAATGTTGTGGATCTTAAAAACCGGTGGAATCGAAGAAGTAAAAAGACTTGCTAGAAAGGGACAAGGATTTCTCGCTCAATTCGATATGAAAGACTACTTCGACAAAATGGTAATCAATCCAGAAGATGAGACAACAAGAAAATTAATTTCTTACTATGACTATGTCTTTACAAACTTTAATCTCAACGTAACAGAATACCATGTTCTTTCTCAACTATTACAAATCGAAGATGGAAAAACACTAGACGAACTAGATGTCCCAAACATGACCAAACAAGAACTCCAAAACACAATCGACCAACTCATCAAAAAAGGTCTCATGTACCGTTATGAAGAGAAATTCTACAACCCAAATCGTGCGATCAGTGACACCATTAGAATTACTCTATAAAAGCTTTGAACCCAAATGACTCAAAGCTTTTCTTTTACTTCCATTTCTCGAATGATCTCTTTTACAACTGCCACATCATTAAATGGAATCTTTTTCTCTTTTACAATAATAAAATCTTCATGTCCCTTTCCCATGATTAATAAAATATCATGGTGTTTTAATAGAGAAATTCCCTTTTCAATGGCTTTTTTGCGATCGAACTCTACTTCATAATTTTTATTCTGATTTTCTTTTAACATATCGGCAACAATCTCTTGGGCTTCTTCTTCATGCAAATCATCAATCGTAACAATCACATGCTTACAAAGAGTTGTCGCAATCTTCATCATCACAGGTCGTTTCTCACGTTCCCTACTTCCTGTACAACCAAACACCGCATAAATATTTCCATCACAAACAGACTTTACTGTATGAATCAATTTCTCCATCGCATCTGGGGTATGCGCATAATCAACAATAATACGGTTATCTAAATAGTTAATTGTTTCCATTCTTCCTACAGGAGCATTTAAATGAGCACAAAGATGTTTTATCTTTTCCATTGAATATCCCATATCAGAAAGAATAATAATAGAAATCATTAAATTATAAAAATTATATTCCCCGATGAGTGGTGTTTTTAACATTGTAGTTTCTCCAAGATGTGTCACTGTAAAGACACTTCCCATTGTATTCATTTTGATATTGCCAATTTGATAATCACTTTCTTTTTTCCCAAAGGTAATGTTGTGATTTCCATCCAATACAAAGTAATCTTGATAATCATCATCTATATTAATGATTGCTTTGCCATCCGGTTTTAACTGACGAAATAACTGTTGTTTCGCCAAAGCATAATTTTCCATCGTTTTGTGAAAGTCCAAATGATCTTCTGTTAAATTGGTAAATACCGCATAATCAAATAATAATCCTTCGACACGATGTCCACAAATTGCTTGACTACTCACTTCTAATACCACTTGTTCTACTCCCATCTCTAAACATTCTAGGAAAATAGAATATAATGTGTATAAATTGGGAGTAGTATTATCTAAACTACGAATCTTATCTTTGACATAAAAACCTACTGTACCAATATATCCCGTTTTTCTACCCAATTGATTGAGTGCGGTATGAAGTAAAAAAGCACTGGTTGTTTTTCCATTGGTACCAGTAATCCCGATCAATTTTAATTTACGAATCTCAGAATCATAATGTTCGTGTAAATACTGGATTAAATATTGTTCCGTATCTTCTACAATGATCGTTTCTACAGAATAACTGCCATGTTCAGCAATAATTTTTGTAGCTCCATTTTTTATTGCTTGTTCTATATAATCGTGTCCATCACGATCAATGCCTTTGATTGCAATAAAAGTATCTCCAGGTAATACTTTTCTAGAATCACTTTGAATATCTATTCTCATAATTCACTTCCTCACAATTTCATTTT
>CALVJU010000063.1 GCA_944332375.1 uncultured Bacilli bacterium | reverse complement strand
ACCAGGAGCGTGTATACGCGGTACCATCCTTATTTGTACTTAATTAGATAACGGCATAGACCGGAATTCTCTTTCGAGTTCAGCTCATAGGTAGTAATATTTTAACTCTTTTACAGGTTCTCACCATTCCCTGCTCTCTTTTAAAAAGAAATTTAAAATATCATGTCCTAATCATCGCATTGATATTAACATCATATATCTTTTTTTTTATTTTGTCAATGATGATGCCCCAATATCACACTAATTAATAAAATCACAACCCCTAAAAGGATTCCCGGAATTGTTTCTTTCTCTTTTCTATGTCCTAACAGATGTGGTAATAATTCAAACAATACAATATATGCGATCATACCTGTTGTAACAGAAAGTAAAATACCTAGTACAAAATCATTCATAAAACTACTTAAGAAGAACATCAACAGTCCTCCCATAAATGTAGATAGTGCGGTAAGTAAAATAATCAGTTTCGTTTTCTTATCCTGTTTTTTAGAAGTATAGAAAGTAGAAGCGAGAACCATTCCCATTGGAATGTTATGAAGTCCTACTCCAATACACATGAGTGTTCCTAATTCTATGGAACTTAAAACACTGGTATAAATTGCCATTCCTTCAATCATATTGTGAAGAATCAAAGCGATACAAGAAACAATTCCAATATGTTCGAGATTGTCTTTATCTACTTTTTTATGTTCTTTCTCATGATGATCAGGAATAAAGATATCTAAGAATTTTAATAGACAGACACCTACGGCAATAAAAAATACTAAATAACAAATGGGAATAAAATCTGTTCTACTTCCATTTAAATGTTCAAAGCTCTCTGGTAATAACTCAAATAAAATTAATGACGCCATTACTCCAAAGGCTAAACTGATCGAAAAATTCATTACGTGGTGATTATTTCCTACTTTTTTTACAATAAAATAGCCTAATAAAATAAAAACTCCTACAATTAAAGTAGATCCTAATGCTCCGATTGTTGCCATACACATCCCTCATTTACATACACTTCATTTTAACACAATTTTTATGATTTTTCAATTTAACAAAAAAGTCTCTCATCCCTGAGAAACTTTTTGGTAACGATTCTGATATCTCTGAAAGAAGAAATCAGGATTGTCTGCGAATTCAAAAACTGCTTTTCTTACTTCATTTCCTTCTAAATAGTGAATCTCTACTAAGTAAGATACTGGACTATCATTACACGAACCTATATTCTGTGCCATAGTAGGCCCCCATCTACCAACTAGTGCAGAAGCGAGTAATGATCGTTCTGTTTGATAAGATGCCATATTCAGAAGTCCTCTTCCTGGATAGCAATAAATTCCTTGTATTTGTGTACTTTGTATTTCATAACGATAAACTTGTTGGTTGGCAACCATCACTTGCAGTGTTCCTACTTGGTCTAACGTGATAGAACAAGAATGATTGATCAAAGATGCATTTCCAAGCATCCCAGAACGATAAAAGCCAATTAAACATGGCATGTTCATTCCCTGTTGAACAGTAGGACCTGTACGAAGTACACGATCCTCTTTCTTTGTATTCTTAATCAATAAGCAAACTACAAGAAGAACACAACTGAGCACATAAACATAAAAGCCAAATTCAAACTCCATAAGAGAACTGAATCCAAATTCAGTAGTCATATCATGCATTGTGCGATAACTTCGATAGACGTGATAAAATGTCCAACTATAACCAAGTGCCATACCAATCGCAGATATAAAGTAACTTCTTAAATTTCCAGATATTACAGAATATAAAAAGACACAAGCAGCAACAAGGACAAAAAAACATCCTTTTACCTCTACACTTACCATTGTGATACCAATAATACTTAAAAATGGTAGAATTTGACAGACCGCCAATAAAACAGCTGTAAGCACTGCCAATACCTTTTTGATTGTTTCACGATTTTTCATATACACACCCTACTCCCAAGTTCATTCTATCATATCTGATCCACATTCACAACGTGGAAACAAATGAATTAGGAAATTTGATACATATTGGACACTATCTTCACAAAAAAAAGCAAAGGCTTCCCTTTGCATCCATCCTTATATAATTATTTTGGATTTGATTTGATGATCAATGTTTTTCTCCTTACTGTATGGTCGATGGAGATGAAGAAACTTTTTGATAACGATTTTGATAATATTGGAAGAAGAAATCAGGATTCTCCGCGAATTCAAAGACTACTTTTCTTATTTCATTTTCTTCTAAATAATGAATCTCTATCAAATAAGATATTGAACTATCAATGCACGGACCTACACTTTGCATCATGGCACTTCCCCATCTTCCGACTAATGCAGAAGAAAGTAAAGATCGCTCTGTTTGATAAGTTGCCATATTGAATAGTCCCCTTCCTGGATAACAATAAATTCCTTGTATTTGTGTATTTTGTATTTCATGACGATAAACTTGAAGACTCGCTATCATCACTTGCAGTGTTCCTGCTTGGTCTAACGTGATAGAACAAGAATGATTGATGAATGATGCATCTCCAGGTATTCCAAAGCGATAGAAACCAACAAGACATAAAGGTCCTGTTTCCTGTTTTTCAGATTCAGAAATCTTCTTTGGATTTTTGACAAATACACAAATCACAAAAAAGATACAACTGAATACATAAATATAAAAACCAATATCAAACTTTATCCATGGTTCCATTCCTGCCACTGATGACACTGCATTGATCTCATGATACAGACGATAAAGCTGAAGAAACGTCCAACCATATCCAATTACCATAGCAATAATAGAAAAAATATAGACTTTTAAATTATCCTTTATCACGGAATATAAGAACACAAAGGAAATCAATAAAGCAATAAAAGATCCGACTATAAAACCTTGCATACTCATACCAGCAAAATTGACAAATGGAAGAATTTGACTGATGACTAATAAAACAACCGTAATGATTGCGAATATTGTTTTTAATGTTATACTCTTTTTCATATGCACTCCCTACTTTCAAAATCATTCTATCATATCTTTTTATTATTCACAATGAGAAAACAAATTGATCATTGATTTTCATAGAAATTGGACACTTCCTTCACAAAAAAAGCAGACATGTTTTCTGTCTACTTTTCTATGATACATCTAGTTCTGGTGGTAAGGGAGTAGTATCCCCTGTTCCGTCTCCAGAATTACCACCACCGGTATTTTCGTCTCCATCTTCTGGTTCTTCTGATCCAGAGCCTCCAGAACCTCCGTCTGATCCAGATGATCCGCCATCTGAACCACTACCAGATCCGTCTCCAGTGCCACTATTTTCACTTCCGGAACCAGTACCTCCTCCAGGAGGTGTTGTACTCGTTGTACCATTGTCACCTTGATCTGTTGTATCATCCTCTTTTGGTGCTGTCGTGGTACTAGACTCCGTATAAACCGTTAATCTATTCACAAACAGAATATCTGCTCCATATGGAACGGATTGACTCACTACAGTAGAACCATTTCCTTCTACATTAAATGAAATACCATGAGAATTACAATAACTACGAGCATAAGAGACGCTAGATCCTGTAAAATCAGGAAGTAATGTCAGATCCACTGTTCCACTTGACATTTGACCAATAATTTCTTCTTCGTATGGAACACTAGCATCAAATGAGAATGTTTTTTCCATTTCTGGTTCTTCTAATTCCAGGTTAATCTTCATTGCTTGAATGACTGCTTCTAAACTTTCTTCATATGGAACAAAGTTATATAATCTCATTCTTGTTCCTTGTCCATTAATCGTACTATAATCATAAATACTAGCATCTGCTCCACTTAAATATAAATGTTGCATACTAAGAACGTCTTCTACAGCCATATCTTCATCTGTTCTAGAAAGAACATCTTTTCCAATATTGTAAAGAGATAAAATCTCATCTGTTGTCATATTGGTTGCCATATTATTACCAACTGTATCTAAAATATCATATACTGTATCTAAGCTTCTCACTTCTTTTAATTTATTTAACATTGCTTTTACAACTAATTGTTGATTTTGACCACGGACAAAGTCGTCAAATCCTGCACTCTTACGATGTCTTGCCCAAGCAAGTGCTTGTTCTCCATTTAAATGTTGATATCCAGCATCTACACAAATCGTATTTTCTCCCCAAGCACGATCACTATTTTGTTCACAGAATCCAATTGGAACTTCTGCATCAATTCCTCCAAGGGCATCTACTAATTGTACCGCACCTTTAAAGTTAATCTTTACATAATAATCAATTGGAATACCAGTAAATCCTGTAATCGTATCCATCATACACTGTTCTCCCTGCCATGCAGCATGTGTAATTTTATTTTTACGTTGTCCATTAAAACAAGCAATTGGAACATAAGTATCACGTGGAATACTTAAAATCGTAGAATTTAATGTTGTTGGGTTAAATGTAATCAACATCAAAGAATCACCATTAAAACTACTACTTTGTGTTAAATCATTCGTATCACTATCGATTCCCATAATCAATACGGTAAATGGTTCTGTCAGCGATTTTCCTGAACTAACTTCTTGTTTTACACTTCTTTGTTGTGTGTAAATTGCTTTTGTTTCTTCTGCAATATTCTCATAAGCTTCAATGGAAGTAAACATAGATTGATATCCAGAAGGTAAGAAAATAAATTCTATTTCCTCTGCATATAAATCAGCAAGCATATCTGTATAATTATCGTAATATTTTACTTCATTTGTTAAATTATTCTCTTCAATAATCTCTTCTGGAATCTGATGGCCATCGATAGAATCTTCATCTTCTAGCATTCCTAGTTCTTTACTACTACTAATGTCATTGATTCCCTCAGCAGGATTGGTTGAAAGTGTGACAATACTTGCGGAATATGTTGTTTCCCTTTGGGTTAAGTTTCCTACTTTACCAATCGCTTTGATAATATTTCCTCCGACAAAGATCAATATCGCACAATATAAAATAGAAATAATAATATCAATCGCAAGTCTTACTTTCTTCTTCTTTCTTGCCGTCTTTCGCAAGTGGAAAAAGAAAAATACAACCAATAATACAAGTATAATTCCAATCACATAACGTAATACAACTTCAATACTTCCTAACAACGTTAACGAATATAGGAAATACCCTGTTGCTCCTAAATTCAAAATAAAGAGAATAATAAAACCTATCATCCAACTTTTCTTCATCTTTACTTTTTCTTGCTTTTCATTTCGTTTTTCTCTCATCTTTTAGCCTCCAGGTACTATACCATTATATCGTAAATTTTTACATTGGACAAGTTGAAGAAAATATTTTTTCACTTTTTGTCGTTTTCTTTTTTATTTTTTACAGTTTATTTCTTTCTATTCCTATAAAAACTATGTTAGAATAATAGAGAAAGAAGGAATTATATGAATGAAGAAAAATTGTTAGAAAAGACACTTCAAGAAATGGTATTTCCTCCAAAAACTTATGAGAAACCATTTCTCATTACACTTTGTGGATATTCAGGAAGTGGGAAAACAACATTTGCGAAAGTATTATCTCAAGAATTAAAAGCTTATATTGTAGGTGGAGAACATATTAGACAACAATTATATCGAGAACCATTCTGTTATGATGATGAGAAAAACAATCGTGTAACAAGTGAGATTTGTAAGAAAGAAGTAGAATATTTATTAGATCATCATATCTCAGTCATCTTAGATAAAAGTGTCTCATCCAAAGAGACAAAAGAACAACTCCAAAAAGAATTTCCAAACCTTATTTCTATTCATCTTATTTCATCGGATGAAGAAAATATCAAGCGTCTAAAACAAAAGCAAATACAAAAAACAAATCTCGAATTAGAGGCTTGGGGAGATGTGAAAGATGAATCTGGAGTATATTTAGATCCGGAAAAGATTTATGAGATCATTAAGAAAAGAAAAGTATATGACTTAGAAGAATTTGACTATGAAGTCAATACACTACAACCATTAGAAAAAGTCATAGAAGACGTAAGAAAAATCGCGGAAGAAATTAGAAAGAACCAACAATAACGAAAAAAGGCATCAAAAACGATGTCTTTTCCTTTGTACTTCTTTTGTTGTTATGATACAATCAAGATAGATCAAGTATAAAACATAGGAGGTGAAAACATGTTTGAAAAAAAATTATTAAAATTACTAGAAGAAGCAAATATGATAAGACAAGAGGAAATGAGAAATCATCGTGCAAGTTATTACAACGACTATTTTCCTAAATTAGAAGATTTTTTATTCAAACAGTTAGATCGTCCTCTTTTTCAAAAGAGAAATGCACAAATCGTAGTAAATCACTTTGATGAAATTCTTCCTTTTTTCGTGTCTTCAAATAACGATATTATCTTATCATATGCGCAATTACTGATCAAACAGCCTCATTTTAAAGAAAAATTTATAGAAGGATTAAAAAAATATCCCTATAAAAATGAAATCAATGATCTATTTCGATGCTTCTTTGCAGGGATAGATGCTAATATAGAGGAATGTAATCGTTTTTTTGATCATCAAGTTTTAAGTTCCTTGACAACACTAGATTTGAATGATGATCTATATGCAAATATATTAAATCTACTAAATGAGGAAAAACAAAAAGATTTCTTAAACTTGTTAATTGAAAATCACTGTACCATTCCTTATGCTTCCATTGAATATAAAGGAAATAATAAACAAATCATTTATGATCATATCTCTTCACTCATACCACAAGAACAAAACTTATACGATTTCATGAATTTTGCAAAAGAAAACCCTACTGTTTTTTCAAGGATAAAAGAATATATTGATCATCATCCAGATCAAGCAATCCATTCTTTATTGTTTAAGATAAGAGTTCTAAAAAGCATGGACGATCCTGCCCTTGAAGACGTGATAAGATTATTGATTTTGGATATTATGAGAAATGAAAAGGTAAACTTTTCAGATATCACCTTTTCTGAAGGAGGATATTCTAATGTCTTTTTCATAGGAGATAAAGTAGTAAAGATCGGAAATAGAGAGACAAAAAGGTTTCCTAATAACCCTTATATTGTCGCACCACTCCTTCGTAAAGAGTTAAAATCAAATGGAAGATCTTGTTTTATCGAAGTCACTGAACGAGTAGATACAAGTACACCAGCAAATAAAGAAGAATTATATCAATTATATAAAAAACTACGTGATTTAGGACTGATTTGGACAGATATTAAAAATCAAAATGTTGGCAGATTAAGAAAAGAAAACATCATCCATTGGAATGAAAACTTAAACCCTTCTTTAGAAGTCTTAACCTTCTCTTCTGAACGTGGAAATAGCACGCTAAAAGCTGGTGATTTAGTCATTCTAGATGCTGACTTTATATTTGATGAAAAAGCACACCATATCGACTATGCGAATAGACGAGATATCAATAACGAATTCGAAAAAAGATATGAACAAGAGAAAAAAGAAGAAACAGCCAAAGAATTTGAAAAGATTTCAGAAGAGCACCATTATGAGATGGAAGAACAAAGAGGTATTCACAGGTAAGAATCATGAGGAAAACCATCATGGTACGCATCTTTTAAAACGAAAAAAATCTCTCTAAAGCCTTATAAAACAAAGGATGGAGAGATTTTATTTTTACAAAGTTTTTTCATAAAAGCAAATTCATTTACACTGATTTTACTATCTGATTAATTTTAAGTTTTTTTGCAGCAAAACACTTGACAAAAAAAAAAAAAAAAACGAAAAGTAAACAACAGATAATATTATTGAGGGGGGTTTTTTTTTTGGTGAGGTTGATGTAGCAAATGTAAGAAAGAATTTTTTAGGTTTTTT
>CALVJU010000062.1 GCA_944332375.1 uncultured Bacilli bacterium | reverse complement strand
GAAATTGTTCTTTTTCTTCTTCTGTCATTGGAAATAATACTTGTTTTTTTACTCCTCTACGATAAATAATACTTGGAGTACTAATATATACTTTTTCTTTCTCATGATAAGTAGAAACAGATAAAATGGTATTCTCGTTTCCTAATATCGCATTCGTAATACGAACGAGACACATACCAATCCCATAATTGGTAACCCCTTTTCTCTGAATCACTTCATAAGCTGCATTTCTCACTTGTTCACAAAGCTCATCTAACTCTTCTTTTGTCGAATAAGAATAAATACTTTCTAATCCTACACTAGCATGACTCCAAGGAACAAATTCACTATCTCCATGTTCTCCTAAAACATAAGCATGGACATTTTTCGCATTAATCTCTAACTTCTCACTAATTAAGAAACGCAATCTAGAAGTATCTAAAGTCGTTCCAGATCCAATCACATGACTAGCAGGAAGTCCAGATAAACGATAAGTAAAATAACTCATCGCATCCACCGGATTGGTTGCGACTAAAAAAGTCCCTTCAAATCCACTCTCCATCACTTTTGGAACAATCTCACGAAAAACACGATAATTTCTCTTAATTAGATCTAATCTTGTCTCTCCTGGTCTTTGATTTGCTCCAGCACAAATACAAACAATCTTCGCATCAATACAATCCCCATAAGTACCTGATGTAATATTAATTTTACTTGGTGCGAAAGGAATCCCATGACTAAGATCCATCGCTTCCCCTTCTACTCTTTCCTGATTGACATCAATCAATACTAAATCTGTCACAAACGTCTTTTGGTTTAATAAAGCATAAGCATAACTCATACCTACATTTCCACAACCGATAATCACTACTTTATTTCTCATTCTATCACCCAATTCATCTTATCATATTTCTTTTTCTTACATCAACCATTCTGATTTACTTTTTCCGAATTTTGATCTCATCTTCCTTTTTTAAAGTACCAATTAATAAAGAAGAAGTAGGATCATGTTGTTTGATATTGTTCTTAACAGCAAGTTCATCATAATTCGCATAACAATACTTACAAAAATGAGAACAAGTATTGTATGCTCCAATATCTACCATCTCTACACACTGACATAAATTTCCTTTTCGTGCCTTCCACTTTGGAAATATCTTTCCTGTCATTTGAAAGGCCAAGGAAGGTGAAAAACAATCTTCTTTGATAAACCCATATTCTACTAAATTCTTCTCTTCAAAACACGTCTGAACAGTCATTCCATACTCTCTTGCACTTTCACTAAAAGAAAAACCAATCTCCCTGTAATCTGCTTCTGTCAATGTCCTTGCCCCAAGAACTGACATATTCTTCCGTACATTTTTATAATCATCTAAAAAAGATACAATAATTTTAGAAACAGATCCCTCTAGTAAACTACATAGATGGTGAAAGGCTTTCTTGTGATAATCAATAGAATATTTCCCACTCACAAAAATTGGATCATAACGGACTACTACACGCTCTTTCCCAAGTATTTGTGATAACTGTTTGATTGCTTCAATCACCTTCCCCTTTGCCGGAACATGTGGTTCTATCTCTTTCTTATAAGGCGTAAGTGTCACATGAAACAAAACGGGTTCTTTGATCTCATCTAAATACTTTACCATTGGCATAGGATTCTTCGTACAAAACAGAATCGCATCGACATCGTCAAAATAAATCCGACTCACCAGTTTTGGATAGACTGGATTTCTCACATCGACAAAGCCCTCTCGATACCGATTCATAAACCACTCCGTATAAAAGGCTACAATATCGGTTCTTCCACTGACATTTAAAATCATTCATCCACCAATTCTGAATCTTGATAAAGTAAAACATGAGGAAGAAGATGATGAATATATTTTAATACCGCATTATCATCATCGATCACAGCAATTTGATCTTCTGTTTGAACTTGTTTTAAGAAGTGTGCCTTGATCTCTTTAGAACTCAGTTTTGGATAGTTGGTGCTTGCTAAAATAGTACGATGTTCTTGGGGAAAGAATGGTGCATATTGATCTAACCAACGTTGTTTTTCTTCAATCTGCTTTTCATTAGGACAAACAGATAAAATATGGATCTCTACATGATCTAATTGACTAATTTTTTCTAATACCTCAAGATGATGATACATTGGTCTTTTCTGATCAAAATCATATTTCTTTCCGAAATCATAAACCGCAATCACACCATCCATATCGACAAATAATACGACAGGTTGTTGTTGTGACAATGTTTTTATCATATTGTAAAAATGCATAAAATCACCTACATTCTACTCTTATTATATCAGAAAAATAGACAGAATAACTGTCTATCTCTTACAAACTTCATGAATTCCATCTTGTTCTAATACGTATACGGTATCCGCAACTTCTTCAATATATTTCCGATCATGAGAAACACTGATAATACATCCTTGATATTGGTTCAATGCTTTTCGTATCACAGGATTAGAAAGTGGACTGACATTTCTCGTCGGTTCATCTAACAATAACACATCACAATCATCCACCATTAACTTTAATAAACATAGCTTTGCTTTACTACCACCACTTAGTTTTGTCAGTTCACCAACCATTTCTTCTCGTTTTAAGTTCATATTCCCCATCCATTGTCTAATTGTAGAAACAGGAATATGAGACTGATGTTCTAGTAGAAATGAAATAGGCGTATCAAACCCAGATAATACTTCATCATAATTTTGAGGCATATATCCAACTTTGATATCCGTACGATTCTTTAATACTTGGGCAATATACTTCAGTAATGTCGTCTTACCAACCCCATTCTTACCAGTAATCACAACATGTTTCGGTCCTCTTACTTCCAGTTCAAGCGAATGAGATAAAACATGATCTTCTACTTTTAATTCTTCTAACGATAATTTTAAAATCACTTTCTCTTTCGGTATATTCACTTCTGGAAAGAAGAAAGAAATGGCTTCTTCTACATCCGGCACTTCCGTCATATTACGATTTTCTAACTTTCTTTCCTGCGCTTTTAAATTCTTCATCTTTTTCTTTAACAATCGTCCTCCATGAGGATTACTTCGACTGATTGTCTCTTGTTGGTATTCTACTTTATTCATAATCTGTTGTAACTTTTCTTCCTGCTTTTTTTGTTTTCTTCGTTCTGCATGCGCCACTTGCGTTGTTTTTTCCAACATATGCATACGAGAGGTGATATAAGTGAGATAATCACATCTCGTAAATGTCGCTTTGGGAATTTCTTTTTTATGAATTCGTTCCAGGTGCAGAATACAATTCGCTGTATGTTCTAGAAAAAGTTCATCATGAGATACAAATAAAATAGGACGTGAATCTTGATTGATAAATTGTTCTAACCAAGAAAGTGTTTCCAAATCTAAGTCATTGGTTGGTTCATCTAGTAATAATATATCCGGCTCTGTTAATAAGATTCGACATAACTGTAATTTTACTTTCTCACCACCTGATAATTTTTTTACTTGTAGTGATGAGAAAATATCTAAATCCCAGTCTAATTGCTGACAAATACGATAAAATAAATCCATTTTTTGGTAGTAATCATCCATGTCACAAAATAAATAGTGAAAAACTGACAACTTAAAATCATGTTCTGACATCGTTTGTTTTAAATATCCTAACCGTTTTCCATGGGTATTAATCATCCCTGTTACCGTCGCATAAGTACAAAGTCCCATAATTGCTTTTAATAAAGTAGACTTACCGTCCCCTTCTTCGCCGATAATTGCTAACTTATCATGATCGTGCACAATAAAACTCACTTGATCTAAGATGGTCTGTTCATGATTTTCAATCTTTAACTCTTTTATCTCTAACATTTATACACTCCTTCTAGGCATAAATGTTGTCTTATTTATGCCAATTTTTAACCATTTACTCTGCGCATGTTCTCACCTCTTTCTCGTCTAGTATAACATATTCATAGAAAAAAAAGAAGCATTATGCTTCTCCCATAGAATTACTTATATCTCATTTTACTTTTGGCATAGGTAAATCAAATGTCACATGATGATATTGTTGTACACCTTGTTCTTGACATAACTCTGAATATTTATCATCCCAAGATAAACGATAAGCATCATTCAAATTAAGGCCTAATAATTCCACCCATTTCTGGACAGTTTCTTGTGGTGAAAGAAAGTGACTTTTATTTTCAATTTCAAGAGCAATCCCAAATGGATATTCATCTACTGATACTTCAATTTCTCCATTTTGAAAATTCGTTCGATATCTCTCATAACTTTCCACTTTTCTCATCTTTAAAACCTGTTCTATCAAAAATAACAAATTTTCATATTCTTCATAACGAATATTTAGTTCTACTTCTTCTTCCTGATTAATCTTATCTTTGGTTGTAGTAGGAAGTCTTCGTTTCCAACTTATCATACATTTCTCATTTGTAGAACTCTTGGTAATACGAATACGAAAACGCCCATCAATCTCTTTTGTATAAAAACTCATTTCTTTAC
>CALVJU010000061.1 GCA_944332375.1 uncultured Bacilli bacterium | reverse complement strand
TCTAATCTTTTTCTTAAAGACTCCTCCATATCAATTTCTTGTTTGATTACATTAATCATAAGCACCAACCTTTCTTCTAGGTTGATTTTTTCATATAAACGAAAAAATCAATCATTTCTGATTGATTCCTATATCAAAAGTTCGAATAGTTCGAACAGATTTCCCAATGGTGCCGCTTGTAAGAATCGAACTTACCATTGAGCCTTACCATGGCTCCGTTATACCACTTAACTAAAGCGGCGACTTACAGATATGATTATAACATATCTTTCTTCTTAAGCCAATAGGCAATTAACAAAGCAACACCTAAAGAAATTAAAATCAAGATGAAAAAAGAAGCTGGATTGGTAGCGAAATCTCCAAGAGGAACATTCATTCCCATAAAAGAAGCAACCATCGTTGGAACAGAAAAAACAATTGTAATACCAGCTAAAAACTTCATAATGACATTTAAGTTATTAGAAATAATAGAAGCATAAGTTTCAGTAGTACTTGCCATGATTTCTTTATAAATTGTTGCCATTTCAATGGCCTGATTACTTTCAATCATTGCATCCTCTAATAAATCTTTATCTTCCTCATAAAAAGGAATTACATTTCCTTTAGAAAGTCTTTCTAGAGTAGCTTGATTATACTTTAAAGAACCCATGAAATAAACTAAACTCTTTTCAATATTCAACATTTCGATCAATTCTTGATTCTTCGTTGCTTTCGCAAGTTGATGTTCTTGACGTTCAATATCTTTGTTCATTTCATCTAGGCCAAAGAGATATCCTTGCGAAATACGGAGTAATAATTGAATTGTAAATCTTGTTTTCTTTTCTGTATGAAAGTCACGAACATTTCCGTTTTCAAAATCTTCGAACAACTTATTTTCTTTTAAAATAATAGTAATAATATAACGATTGGTATGAATAATCCCAAGTGGTAAAGTACGATATTTATTTTTGTGAGCATGATCTACTAAATAAGGGATATTTAATACAATTAAAGTAGATTCCCCTTCTACTTCAATACGAGAAAGTTCTTCTTCATCTAAAACTTTACTGATTAATCTTTCATCAGCACCTGTTTTCGCACAGACTTGTTTTACTTCATCAAGTGTTGGATGAACTAAATGAATCCAACAATCTTCTTCCATTTCTTTTAATTCATTTAAAGTATTAGTTTCTAACTCTGTTTTATAAATACGCATCATTTTACTCTACCTACTTTCTTCCTTTATTATAAACTACTTTCTTCTATTTGAAAAGGTTCTTTTTCTACTTTTTCTAATAAGAAAGAAAGATCGAAGAAATCTGTTTTAGAGAGTGTTAATAAAGTCTGAAAAGGAGCTTTCATAAAATGATAGTAAGTGTGAAATTTTGTATGCCATAAAAATTGAGATTTTCTTTTCTCCTCCTCTAATAGATCAATTTCATGGAAGTAATAAATTTGAGGTTTAGAAAAAAGTTGATGAAGACAAAAACCATTTTCATAAACGACAATATAAGTAAAAAACAATTCTATAAGATAATAAAATCCAGTACTGAATAAAAGCATACCAAAAAGGGAAAATAAAAAAGAATGAAGTTGAAAAAAGGAAAATCCAAGTAATAAAAGTATGAGACTTCCGAAGAAGATAGGCCAATTTCTTTTATATAAAATACCAAGTTTTTCTCCTAGTTTTTGTTTCATCTTATCACCTATTATCATCATGGACGAAAAAAACGAGATTATTCTCGTTTCATGCGCTTTGTAAGAAATACGCCGGCAATTTTATACTGCTTTTGATTGAGGATATATAAATATCCAAATATACTGAAGACAAAAGCACCAATAAAATTAACGAATAAATCTTGCATGGTATCATGAAGACCAATATCCAAGTAATGAGATATTTCCATGATTTCATTACCAGATTCATCATATAAAACTGTTTTAGAGATATCATCAATTGTAACAACTTGATTACTTTGTTCTGGATCCAATGTCACTGTACGAATGGTTTCTACATAACTATCTTTCTGCATATCTAATCCGACAAATTGATCCATACCATATTCAAAGAATTCCCAAAAGACACCAATTGTCATAGAAAAGCAAAATGCGACAATTGCGACAAAGATGGGAGAAAGATGGAATTTTTCTGTATTCTCATTCAATAAATAAACGAGGGAAAATCCTACACTGGCAGCTAGAAAACCATTGATGGTATGGAGAATATCGTCAAAGTTTGGAAATTGACCATAGAAGTTATTAATTTCTCCTAAGATTTCAGCAGAAAAGATAAAAACTAAGATAATGACTTCTAAAGTGGGAGGTAAATCTACTTTGAATGTTTTTTCGACAATGACTGGTAATAAAAATAAGATCAAAGATAAGATACAGAGTAATGCATTTTCAAAATTACCACGATATAATTCACGAATCATACATAAAATAACTAATACTCTTAAGAAAAAATATACCCAAAATGATACTTTATTATATTTTTTTAGTATTTGCTTTATGTTTTTTAATTTCTTCATACTACACGACCTTCTATTTATCAATACTATACCATAAATCATTCATTTTATACAAGAATATCGTACGATTGGATAAGTGTTATAAAAGGGAAAAACAAAATAATAGACAAACAGTAAGAAATAGAAAAGAATTGATTCACAAGGTGATATCTGCTATAATTGTACTTAGTGAAGAGCTGTCCTCGTAGCTCAGTAGGATAGAGCGATTGCCTCCTAAGCAATAGGTCGTTGGTTCGATTCCAATCGGGGACGCCATTTATGAGAAAACAAGATTTTTTAGATCTTGTTCTTTTTTTATAATAAGCCCTTTTCATATTTCCATGAGATAACACGAAATGCTAATTTGTCGATCAAACTTTCATCGATGATATGATCTTCTAATGCTTTTTTTATTGATTGTATACTTGCTTCATAATCTGTTGTAATGATAAGATCGTTTCCTGCTAAAACAGCTTTTAATGTGGCGTCTTCTATCTGCGATACTGCTCCCATTTCTAAGTCATCTGTCATAATGATACCTGTAAATTGCAACTCGCCTCTTAAAAGATTATGAACAAGAGGAGAAAGAGATGAAGGATTAGAATCATCAATACTTGTAACTGTGTTATGACTAATTAAAATTGCTTCTGCATTTGCTTTGATTCCAGCTTGAAATGGCGGTAAATCATTCTGAATGATGTCTTCCCTTGTTCTTTGGTCCAGTGCTATTCCAGTATGAGTATCGGTATTATTTCCATACCCTGGGAAGTGTTTTAATGTATAAGAAACACCTGATTCTTTGCTGGCAGAGATGACAGTTTCCGCATACGTTGAAGTCAATTCCGTATTCTCCCCGATTGTTC
>CALVJU010000060.1 GCA_944332375.1 uncultured Bacilli bacterium | reverse complement strand
ATTTATGTGAATAATTTTATGAGTGAACTATCTATTAAATGGAGCGATATGATAGAAAATATGAGTAGATATGATTCTAATCGTATGGTGTTACAAAAAAATTTCTATAAAAACTATATTAAGCCATTTAATGATAAAAAAGATAGAATAATTGTAATAATTTCTGACGCATTTAGATATGAATGTGCAAAAGAACTTAATGAAAAATTAAAACAATTTGCAAGTAAATCAGATATTACTTATATGCAAGGATTAGTACCATCTTATACAAAATTGGGTATGGCTTCACTATTACCAAATAAAGAACTATCAAGGATAAAAGATAGTGATGATATTTTGGTAGATGAACAAGTATCTAGCAGTATTAAAGATAGAGAAATATTATTACAAAAAGAAAATCCAGATTCTATTGCAATAAAATATGATGATTTATATGAGATGACAAAATTAGAATGGAAAAAATTATTTTCTGGCAAAAAAGTTGTTTATATTTATCACGATACCATAGACAATGCAGGAGAACATAATGAAAATGAAGTATTTACTGCTTGTGATAAAGCAATAAATGAACTAGAAAGATTAGTAAAAGATTTACACACTACATTTAGTGGTATAAATGCTTTTATAACTGCTGATCATGGATTCTTCTATAAAAGAGGAAAAGTTGAAAGTTATGAAAAGACAGGTAAAACAACTAATTCAACAAAACAAAAAACTAGATATTCATATTCAGATAGTATTGTTGATGAAGAAGGTATTTTGTCAATAAGTCTTGACTATTTGTTTGGAGAAAATAGTGGATATGTTAATATTCCGAAAGGTAATATTATCTTTGCAAGACAGGGAACAGGAATAAACTATGTTCACGGTGGAATACTACCTCAAGAAATAATAATTCCTGTTATAGATTTTAAATCTACCAGAACTACGGAAGAAAGTAAAAAAGTAGGCATTACTTATAGTGGATTATCAACAAAGATAACAAATGCTATTACTTATTTAGAATTTTTACAAGACTCAAACGTAGATGAAAATAATAAACCTTGTAGATATTTATTACATTTTGAAGATAAAGATGGAAATAGGATATCTGATGAGTGCACTATAATTGCTAACTATGAAAATACAGAAGTTAAAGATAGATTCTTTAGAGAAAAATTTGTATTCAAAAATATAAAATATGATAGAAATGAACCATATTATTTAGTAATAATTGATGAAGAAACAGGAATTGTGAAAGATAAAATAAAATTCTACATAGATATAGCAATAGTTAATAATTTTGATTTCTAGGAGGTGAAGTAGTGGAGGAACTTAATGAAAAGTTAAATTATTATTTTGCAGGAAAAGTAGTAAGAAAAGATTTAACTAAAAAAATTAAAGAGGGTGCCAATGTACCAGTATATGTTCTTGAATACTTATTAGGTATGTACTGTGCTACTAATGATGAACAAGCTATCGAAGATGGGGTTAAAACAGTAAAGAAAATATTAGCAGACAATTTTGTACGTCCAGATGAGGCAGAAAAGATTAAGTCAAAAATAAAGGAAAGAGGAATATATACTGTAATTGATAAAGTAACAGTAAGATTAAATGAAAAATTAGATTTATATCAAGCAGAATTTTCTAATTTAGGCATAAAAGACGCAATGATTAGTGAAGAAATAGTAAAACAATATGATAAATTACTTGTCGGTGGTATATGGTGTATCATAAAAGTAAGTTATGGATTTGATGAACAAGATAAATATAGAATGCCATTCAAAATTGCGGCACTAGATCCAATTCAAATTCCTAATATGGATATAAATCAAATATTTGAAGGAAGAAGATATTTTACAAAAGATGAATGGATGGATATACTAATTCGTTCAATGGGAATAGAGCCAACAAGGCTTAAAGAAATACAAAAATGGCATTTCCTAGAAAGAGCAGTTCCTTTGGTAGAGAATAATTATAATTTATGTGAATTAGGACCAAGAGGAACAGGAAAATCTCATATTTATAAAGAAATATCTCCGAATAGCATTTTAGTGTCTGGTGGTCAAACTACTGTTGCTAATTTATTTTATAATATGAGTCAAAAGAAAATAGGGCTTGTAGGAATGTGGGATTGTGTGGCCTTTGACGAGGTTGCAGGTATAACTTTTAAAGATAAAGATGGAATTCAAATAATGAAAGATTATATGGCTTCTGGCTCTTTTGCAAGAGGAAAAGAAGAAAAAAATGCCAATGCATCTATGGCCTTTATTGGAAATATAAATCAAAGTGTAGAAGTTTTGTTGAAAACATCAAACTTATTTGAACCATTCCCAAAAGAAATAGCTAATGACTCTGCATTTTTTGATAGAATACATTTTTATTTACCAGGCTGGGAAATACCAAAAATGAGACCAGAATTAATAACTGATGAGTATGGATTTATTACTGATTATTTATCAGAATATTTTAGAGAAATGAGAAAAAGAACATTTTCAGACTCATTAGATAAATACTTTAAATTAGGAAATAATTTGAATCAAAGAGATGTAATTGCAGTTAGAAAAACAGTATCTGGCTTAGTTAAATTATTATATCCAAATGGAGAATTTACAAAGGAAGATTTAGAAGAAATACTTAAATATGCTTTAGTAGGTAGAAGACGTGTAAAAGAACAATTAAAGAAAATAGGTGGAATGGAATTCTATGATGTTCATTTCTCGTATATTGATTTAGATACAATGGAAGAAAATTTTGTATCTGTACCAGAAAATGGTGGTGGAAAACTAATTCCAGATGGACTATTAAAAGCAGGTCATACTTATTTTGTTGGTAGAGGAAATTCTGGAATGATAGGAACTTATAAGATTGAAGTTGAATCCTCAAATGGACATAGTAAATTATCTATTTCCGGAATTGGAGCTGATAGAGAGTCAAAAGAATCAATAAATACAGCATATAATTATTTTAAAGCAAATAAAAAGAGTATTAGTGCTAGTATTCAAATTGAAAATGTAGATTATTTATTACATATAGAGGATTTACAAGGAGTGGGCGCTTCAAAAGATATTTCTCTAGCTACATTTGTAGCATTATGTAGTTGTGCTTTAAAAAAATCAATGTTAGGTAATTTAGTAATATTAGGTAGTATGAGTATTGGTGGAACAATAGGAAAGGTTGAGGAATTAGCAAATACATTACAAGTTTGTTTTGATTCCGGAGCAAAAAGAATATTACTTCCAATGTCATCAGCAGCAGATATTTCTTCAGTACCAAGTGATTTGTTTTCAAAATTTAACATATCGTTTTATAATACGCCTGAAGAAGCAGTATATAAGGCACTTGGAATAGAGTAAATATTATATAAAAAAGTAGATATAAAATTAATAGAAGGGGATTATACGAATGTCAAAAAGTGATGATGCTTTATCTCAAATAGGTGGAATATATATATTATATAAATTAAGATGGTTAATTTTAATTGGAATAATTATTTTTGTTATTATTATTTTATCTGTGAAAGGCGATTTAGATAATGAGTATCAACAATATGGTTATACGGGATTTAGCGACAATATAAAATATGATGAATGGACAGACGAAATAATTCCAAAAAATGAAATAGAAACATATAATAATGACAATAAATATATAACTAAAAGTAATGGAGATAAAGTTTATTTTGCAGATATAAAACAGCAGTTAACTGCTTATGAAGAATTACAAGGAGATTATGCATTTATAACAGCAGATAATGTAGATAAATGTAAAAGTATTTGTGATGTATTATTTTTAAATTATTTTGAATTGTCATATTCAATAGATAAAATTTCTGATGGAAATTCATATCTAATACATTTAAAAGATTTTATTGCAAATGGTATGCATTATGATGATTATTCAATAGGTCCTGCTTATGAGATGAGAAGTATTATTAAATATTTAGTTAAGGGAATTTACAGAGAACAAAATGGATTAGAAGCTGATTATGGATATTAAAATAAAAATATTTAACGAATGTTTCGTAAGAGAATATTAATTATAAGGAAAGAATATATGAATAATAAAATTATATTTTATAAATTGAATGGAGAAATATCTAAAATTGAGGAACTTACGAATGAAAATTTATGTCATATTAACGGAATGATGACTAGATGTACTTTAAAAGATGGAAGTGAAATAGTTGGTTTTGCAGATTCATTTACTCAACGTGATATAAATTTATATGGTCATAAGCTACATGATAATATATTTTTATGGACATGGGATAATTTAGATGAAGAAAATCATAAATTAATAGGTGATGAAAATAATAAATACAATCAAACTTTTAAGAAAGTTATTACAGATGAGATTATAAAAGTAGAATCTATTTTATATAGTAATCCTCGTTGGGGAGGAAGGCTTACAAATAAATTTTTTATAAAATAAACAAGATTCAGGAGAACATATGTTAGAAATAAATGATAGATATAATAAATTGAAGTTAAGTATAGATAACTATATTAATAAAAAGTATAGAAAATCTAATAAAAATGAATAATAGGTGAATAATATGAAAATAAAATGTTTATGCTGTAATGATACAATAGAATCTAAATTCACGCATAACTTAGTATTTTGCAAATGTAATAATTGTTATATTGATGGTGGACAAGATTATTTACATTTTGGTGGAAATGATTTTAATAAAATCCTAATTATTTTTGATGATGGTACAGAAATATTAGCAAGTGATGAAGAA
>CALVJU010000059.1 GCA_944332375.1 uncultured Bacilli bacterium | reverse complement strand
AAAAATACAAAAATCTCGGTGGAAAGTTTTAGATCTATGTCATCTTTGATGGTATTAAAACTATAGAAACAAACAAGTGATTACTTCATCAGTTTTAGATCTATGTCATCTTTGATGGTATTAAAACGCAACATTTTATGTTACACTAGCAAGTTTAGTTTTAGATCTATGTCATCTTTGATGGTATTAAAACTAAAGAAGATTTATTTATTTCACTGAAAAAGTTTTAGATCTATGTCATCTTTGATGGTATTAAAACGGCTTTAATTCATGAGATTTCAAAAGAACAGTTTTAGATCTATGTCATCTTTGATGGTATTAAAACTGCCGAACATATAATTCCAATTGCTGTAATGTTTTAGATCTATGTCATCTTTGATGGTATTAAAACATGTTATGATTTGTGTTATGGAGCTCCTGTGTTTTAGATCTATGTCATCTTTGATGGTATTAAAACTTCACTATCTGAGTACAATTCTGCACTATTGTTTTAGATCTATGTCATCTTTGATGGTATTAAAACAATAAACTAATTTATGGAAATAGACATAGTGTTTTAGATCTATGTCATCTTTGATGGTATTAAAACGAACATCCTCTTGCAGTAATCGTTCCGATTGTTTTAGATCTATGTCATCTTTGATGGTATTAAAACGCAAATCAGAAGAGGAAACAGAAAAACCGAATCGTTTTAGATCTATGTCATCTTTATTGGTATCAAACCAGCACCATATTCGTAATCACATAACAACTCGTTTATGATTTTATGAGTCAAGCAATAAAATAACGAAAAAAGCCATATGTTTTGAATCGAGGTGAACGTTACATGTCCCACAAAACAAGTCATAAGAAAAAAGTAATTTCTTTGGAAAGAACATATGCCAATGATTTTGCACTCGTCATTAGAGAACGTGGAAAAGAATATTTTTTAAATAAGAAAATTAAAACTTGTATTAAAAACAACCATGAATATTATGCAACAGTGACGGGTAGTGAACATAATGAATATCATGTATTTATTTCAACCTCAAAAAGTATACATCAACATCATGAATTAATCAATTATGTATGTGACTGCCCTTGTGAATTTCCGTGCAAACATATTTATGCTGTATTATTGGCTATTGATAACAAACAATATATTAAACCAAAATTAAAACCAGAGTTGCCTCCAAAAAACTTTTCTTTTAAAAAGTTTATTCAGATGATTCCACCAAAACAATTAAAAAAATATTTACTGCAACATCTTGATGATTATAAAGTGGTTGTAGATAAAGAAACAATGAAACAATATTTCATAGAATATGTGCCAAAGGAGTCATATGAATTTTATTATAATCATTTATATAATGCATATATTCTACAGCAAAACGTAGAACAGGAGCTTCAATATGATATGATGCAGCTAAGAGAATATATGAATCATTCTGATTTTCAACAAGCATTTCTTATTTTAAAAGCGATTATATGTAGTATGATAGATACCAATCATCTATCAAACGAGGAATCCGTAATAGATTTATTATTAAAATTAAGAATGTATTTAAGAATTATCATGAGAAAAGCAGATGAACAATTAAAAGAGAATTTCATAGTACCTTGGATAAAACAAATAGAAGATAAGAACTTTTATAATCATATATATTTAGAAGATGTTTTTTCGGACATTATACCTGTCACATATAAATCGGAAAAGTAAAATAGTATGAAAAGGAACTGTATACCTAAGAGTAAGTCCAATATAAAACAGTTCTTTTTTCTTTTTGTCAATCATGCTTTAAAATTTACTTCCCCTCATGTTATAATACTTATAAACACACCACACCAAAAAGGAGATGGAAAGCTATGATCGATACAATCATCGTCGGTGGAGGGCCTGCTGGTCTTACCGCCGCAATCACCTTGTCCCGCCAGGGAAAACAAGTTCTTGTTTTAGAAAGAAACAAATCTTGTTTAAAAAAACTATTAATCACAGGGAATGGTCACTGTAACTATTGGAATGAAGACCAAGATCAGCATCATTACCACACGACCAACGACAAACTCATTTCCACCTTATTGTCAGACACCCTCAAAGAACAAGCCTATCAATGGATCGAATCTCTGGGAATTGTCCCTAGAATCAAAAATGGCTACTACTATCCATTTTCCAATCAGGCAACAAGCATGAAAGAAGCCTTACTCACAGAAGCTAATCGTCTGGGCGTTCAAATCATTACAGAAGCCATGGTCACAAAGATCGAAAAACAGGGAAAAACCTTTCAAATTACAACGCCAAACCAAACCTATACGTCTTTACATCTCGTTCTTGCAACGGGTTCCAAAGCATATCCCAAAACAGGTTCTGATGGTTCTGGTTACCAACTTGCACAAATGCTAGGCCATACTATCATTCCACCTCATCCTTCCTTAGTCCAATTAGAAGGAATGGAAAAATACGCAAAAGAGTGGAGTGGAGTCCGTGCGGATGTCATAGTCTCCCTTTATGAAAATCATAAAAAGATCAAAGAAGAATCTGGTGAACTTCAATTTACCGATTACGGATTAAGTGGCATTTGTATTTTCAACCTAAGTCGCAATATCGCCATCTATCAAGATACCCAGTTATATGAAATCCACATCAACTTCACCCCTTGGGCCAAAGATCAAACCGCACTAGATACATGGTTTCAAAAACGTGAAAAAGCTTTACCAGATCGCACCTTTGAACAAATGCTGGAAGGATTTCTCCATTATAAAGTGATTCATGTGATTGCTAAAAAAATGCATATAACCCCAGACTACCCTTGGAATCACTTCACAAAATCACGTAAAATAGAACTTTATCAATGGTTATTAGACTATCCTATTCGCATTTATGGAACGAAGGGATTTGATTTTGCGCAAGTATGTAGTGGTGGAGTTTCCTTAGAAGAAATTCATTTGCACTCTCTAGAGTCAAAAAAAGTACCAGGGCTATACTTTGCTGGAGAACTTTTAGATGTGGATGGTGATTGTGGTGGATATAATCTAGGTTTCGCATGGATGAGTGGATTACTAGTAGGAAAACATATAGGAGAACAACATGATTAGAGTAAGACAAGTAAAAGTACTCGTCGAAGAAAATAACACAGAACAACAAAAACGTGCTATTAGTAAGAAACTACATGTCAAACCAACAGAGATTTTATCCTTTACCATTCATAAAGAATCCATAGATGCTAGAAAGAAAGATGCGATTTATTATGTCTATGAATTTGATGTTCAACTTTCTTCAGAAGAAAAATACTTATCAAAACACCATTCTGATGACATTTTAAAAATACCAGATGAGACATACCATCTTCCTCAATCTGGAACCATTCCACTTGCACATCGTCCAATCATTGTCGGATGTGGTCCGGCAGGTCTATTTGCCGGATATCTTCTAGCTGAAGCAGGATATCGTCCTATTTTGATTGACCGTGGAGAAAAAATAGAAGATCGTGTAAAAACAGTAGAAGAATTTTGGCAGACAGGAAAGCTCAATCCGGAGTCCAACGTTCAATTTGGAGAAGGAGGAGCTGGAACCTTTTCTGATGGAAAACTCAATACCTTAGTAAAAGATAAAAAAGGGTATGGTAGAAAAGTATTTGAAACTTTTGTAAAATATGGTGCTCCCAAAGAAATATTATATTTACAAAAGCCACATATTGGTACGGATTTGCTTCGTAAAGTGATCATTGATATGAGAACGGATATGATGAAAATGGGAGCAGAATTTTTATATCAAACCTGTTTTACTGATATTATTTTAAAAGATGGAAAGATATGTGGAATCGAAGTAAATCATCAAAGACAAATTCCATGTGAAGTCGTGATCTTGGCACTTGGTCATAGTGCACGAGATACGTTTGAACTTTTATATGAGAGAAAACTTTCTATCGAGGCAAAACCTTTTGCCTTGGGTCTTCGTGTGCAACATCCACAAGCAATGATTGATGTGTCCCAATATGGAGAAAAATATGCGAAAAGACTGTCTCCTGCAAGTTATAAGTTAACCTATACGACAAAAACTGGGCGAGGAGTTTATTCGTTTTGTATGTGCCCTGGAGGCTATGTTGTCAATGCTTCTAGTGAAGAAGGATTACTTGCGATTAATGGAATGAGTTATCATGATCGCAATAGTAAGAATGCGAATAGCGCGATTGTGGTTACTATTACACCTGAAGATTATGGAACCGGTCCTTTAGATGGAATGTATTTACAAAGAACACTAGAAAAAAATGCATACCAACTTGGAAAAGGTCAGATTCCATTGCAATTATGGAAAGATTACCAAGAAAACAAAGTATCTACTTCTTTTGACGAAGTAAAACCAGAAATCAAAGGAAAATATCAGTTTTGTAATTTAAGAGATCTTTTACCGGAATTCATTCAGGAATCTCTTTTAGAAGCAATTCCTGTTTTTGGAAAAAGAATCCATGGATTTGATCGACCAGATTTTTTACTCGCGGGAATTGAAAGTAGAACTTCTTCTCCCATTCGTATGGTACGTGATGAACATTATTCTTCTAATATTAGAGGCATTTATCCTTGTGGAGAAGGGGCAGGATATGCTGGAGGAATTACTACTGCTGCAATCGATGGGGTGAAAGTAGCAGAAGAGATCATTCAGACTTATTCATGTCATCAATTACGGGAATAAAAAAATTCTAAGAGTGAAAACTTAGGATTTTTTAGTTTAATAAGTAGATTCCAATATTTAAATAAGTGGCAAATAAAACCCATAGAAAATAGGGAATCATTAAGTAAGCTGATAATTTATGGTAGCGATAGAATTGAAAGATATTTATGACAATGAGTAAAAGCAATGTTATGATCCAAAGCACAGAGAAAAAGCGTTGTTTTAGTACAAAGAAGATCATTGTCCATAGATAATTAAAAAATAGCTGTAAGTAATAGATAAAGATGGTAGTACTATCTTTACTTTTTTTACGAAATAAAAAGTAAGCAATTCCAATTAAGAGATAAAGAATACTCCATGCGATTGGGAAGACGATAGAGGGTGGTGCAAGTGGGGGTTGGATTAAGGTTTGATAGTCCATGAAATTGGATGTGAGAAAACCAATGATACCACCTAAAACAATTGGAAAAAATAACCAAAAAGCATCGTTTAATTTCTGTTTCATATTGCTCCTCCTATTTTATTGTATCCATTTTATAAGAGAATATGATGATTTCACTGAACGAATGGTTGTTCTAGAAAAACAAAATGAAACGATCCTTTCATGGCAAAAATCAGTAATTCATGTTTTTTAATTTGATCTCATATTCTTTGAAATAGAAACACAGATACGATTGACTTGACAAGCATTCCTGAGATCGTTATGATGTGTTTAGGAGGTTTTAAAATATGTTAATGATTACAAAAGGAATGATATTAGCTTGTATGATGAAAGGAAATTTTGATTCCATTGAAATTGATCAACAAGAAATAGAATATTTTATAGATGCTTTAAGACAAAACTTAGAAGGAACATCAATTAAAAATATTCTTCCATGCATTCCTACTACTGCAGATGTACAAAGAATAGAAGAATTACCGGAAGAAGAAAAAGAGGAATATTTTCAATTTTATTTAGAGGCATTCAAACATGGACTAGAAAGAAATGGAATTACTGAAGATCATGCCAATGAGATTATAAACAATACAATGATCTTATTTCAACAAATCAATCGTCAAAAAAAGAAAAGGAAGTGATTCAATCTAAGAATCCTTCTTTTTTCTTCTGATAAAAAATAGTCAGTGTATGTAGTGCTCTTGTCATCGCTACATAAAGTAATTTCATTTCTAATGGGTGTTCCACATGAAAATCATCTAATTGATAAATGAAAACAGAATCAAACTCTAATCCCTTTGCAGCATGAGCAGTAAAAACATGAATTCCTTCTAAGTCAGATGGATCATTGATTTTACATGAAAAATTATCTTGATGGCTTTCTAAGAAAGAACTGAGTTTTTGTTTCTCACATTCACTTTTACAGATGACAGCAATACTCTGTAATCCCTCTTCTACTTTCTGATGCAAGTAAGAGAGAATATCAGATAAGTCTTGTATTTTTTCATAAACAACTTCTTTTCCATGACGAATCACAGCATTTGCTTCTGGTAAGTGTAACAATTGATTGATTTTATTGGCTTCTTCCATAATCTCAATAGTCGTACGATAACTCTTATTAAGATAGACAATCTCTGCATCCGAGAAGATAGATTCTTGAATACTCTCCCAAGAATCTAAACTACGATAATCATAAATAGATTGCGCAAGGTCACCATAAATATCAAAACTTGCTTTTGGAAATAATTTTCTCAAAACATAGAAAGTAAAGGTATTATAATCTTGTGCTTCATCAATTACAATATGACGGTATTTCTCATACTTTGTGCCATGTAATTTATAAGTAATATATAAAAGAGCCGGAAGATCATCCACATATATTTTCTCATCTAATTCTGTTTTCAAAATAGGATTTTCTGTATGTTCATTCAAATATTGTTTAAAATCTTGATAAACAGTAAGAATATTGGGAAACATTTTTTGAAAATGATTTTGAATAACTTGCTTTCTTTGACTACGAAACTTATGAATCATTTGTGTTCTTAAATCCCTGTATTTTTGTATCGAAACGTCATGGTTGGTATCCTGTTCTACAAGATGATCAATGTGTTGATTGATTTCTAATGTGATTTTTTCTTGATTTGTATCACAATATCGATTTAACAGTAGTACAAGACGATCTACTGCTTTTTTTAAATCTTCATATCCCCTTTTTAAAACTTCTTTCCACGTTGTTTGAATCTGTTGACTTGTAATCAAGGGATAATCAGCAAGCATAATTGGTTTTGTATTTAATTTTGTTTGAAAATAATTTTGAAAGTAAAGATCTAATAACTGTTGATACTCAAAACTAGTTTTCATTTTAGATAGAGGGGAATGATATCCTTCCAAATATTTTTGAATCAATTCATTTTCATCTTCCAATTGGATCTTTTGATTAGAAAAATTTTCTGTTAATTCTAATAAATCGTATTCTATGACATCATCGACATCTAATTCAGGAAGCATATTAGCAATATATTGAATAAAAAATTTATTAGGACCAATTACCATATATTGATCATTTCGAATGAGATCTCGATAACGATAAGCTAAGTAAGCAATACGATGTAGCGCAACTGTTGTTTTCCCGCTACCTGCTACTCCTTGTATGATTCGATTTTGAAAAAGACTGCTTCGAATAATTTCATTTTGTTCTTGTTGAATCGTAGATACAATATTCTTGGTTCTTTCACTTGCCTTCACTCCTAAATAAGGTTTCAATAATTCATCATTACTAACAGTATCGACATCAGTAAATTGAATCAGTTCTCGATTTTCAATCTCATATTGTCTTTTTTTCTCGAGTATTCCTTCAATGGTATCTCCATCGACCACATAACTAGCTTTTCCTAGAGAAGAGTCATAATAAAGCGAAGAAATAGGAGCTCTCCAATCTACAACAATGATCTCATTATCATAGTTTGTCACTCCTATTTTCCCTATATAACAAATATCTTTTACCCCTGTATCACTTTTAAAATCAATTCGTGCGAAATACGGTTTATTGATGTTTTCTTCTAAGCGATCTAACTTTTTCTTTAGCCTTTTTTCTTTTTCTTCTGCCACATCAGGGTCTGGATAAAGCTTTCTTATGTTTTTTAATTCTAATTTTGTATCGTTGATGTAATCTTCATAGTCGTGAATTACTTGTTTTAATTTTTCTTTTTCAAGTATGACTTCATTCATAACATCACCATGTG